>JASFMR010000052.1:0-25625 GCA_050117475.1 Balneolaceae bacterium
TTCAATACACCTCCTACATTCAATGTATATATGGTAAACCTGGTTCTTGAGTGGATTGAAAACAACGGCGGACTTTCCCACTTTAAAAAAATCAACGAGGAAAAGGCAGCCTTAGTTTATGATGAAATCGACAAGGATGATTTTTACCGGGGTGCAGTTGAAAAAGATTCTCGTTCACTTATGAACATCACCTACCGGCTACCTTCAGAGGATCTCGAGGCCAAATTTCTATCCGAAGCAGCTAACAATGATCTTGTCGCTTTGAAAGGACATCGGAGTGTAGGTGGCATTAGAGCCAGTATCTATAATGCTTGTCCTCGTGAAAGTGTGGAAACGCTTGTAGACTTCATGAGAGATTTCCGAGACAATAACGGCTAGAGATTATCTATCTTCAGGTTTTACATTAACCCAAAAGTAGTTAACAAATGATCAAAGGTGTTTGGCACAAACACTAACAAATAAACAATTCCCCATAAGGCCCCGGCAACATGAGCCTCATGATTTATCTTGCCGCGGGCCTGTTTACTTTGATACATACTGTACATCAGGTAAAGAATAGCAAAGATAAACGCCGGTATGGGTATAGGAATGAAAAGAAGGGCTATTCGCTCCATGGGAAACAGGAAAATAAAAGCAAAAAGCACCGCTCCTACTGCCCCGGAAGCTCCCAGCGTAGCATAATTCGGGTTATCTCGGAACTTGATAACTGAGGGAATCCCCGCAACAATGAGTCCGGTAATGTAAAGGCCCAGAAAATAACCTCCTCCCAAGACATGTTCCATAACAGGGCCGAAAAAATAAAGGGTAAACATATTGACAAAAAGATGTCCAATATTTGCATGCAGGAAACCCGATGTTATCAATTCGTACCAGCTATTTTGCCGAACAGTTCGATAAGGTTTCAGATATCCTGTCTCAATAAGTGGTGGATAGATGTACAAAGCAACGATCGAGATAAGGAAATTTGCTGCAATCAAATAAAAGGTGACAGGATAATTTAGAATATAATCTTGCATAAAAGATAGTAATTTAAATCACTGAAAATAGAGAAGCGCTTATATTAAAGCTAATTTTTGAACTATAACGTAATTAAAATTGAAACAATTGTTTGCTAACAATTAAGGATAGTCGTTATATTTGAGCCCTTTTGAATTCACTAAGAAATAAGTAATAAACAAGCCGAAGTAGCTCAGTTGGTAGAGCAACGCTCTCGTAAAGCGTAGGTCGTCGGTTCGAGTCCGATCTTCGGCTCATTTTATCGAAAAAGAATAGGTCGCCGTTTGAATCCCGGTCATTGGCTCAAACATGAAGGGGGTGGCTTTCAGCCTAACAGGTTTCGGAGAAAAGGTATTACCAGTCATTCCTGATATTTTTCAAACCTTCAAGGAGCGCTTCATATTCCTCTCTGCAGTCCTTGCATCGCTTGAGATGTTCTTCTACCAGCGGCATCGCCTCTTCTGGAGATTTACCGCTGAGTCTTATCTCTGCAAAAGTTTCGATACGCTTATAACACTCATCACAATCAATCTCATCTTCCTTGGTTGCCAAAACAGCACCAAGCATCTTCTTTATAATATCCAGGGTTAATTTCATTGATCTTTTACTAAATGTATGCTAGTAGATGCAGTAGGTCCTGTAAATCTTACTTTTTTGACAAACCTGCAAGTAATTCTTCAGGATCAATACCTTGGACTGCCAATTCATCTTTCAATTTTTTTCGAGCATCATAAAGGAGCTTATACATATTATTACGATTGGTTCCCATTTGTTCAGCCACTATGGATATCGGCATATTATGAATCAGAATTGCTTTCATTGCTGTTCTCTGTCTTTCGGTCAAAAGTTCATCTATCATCTTCTCAATTTTTTCAACAGCCATCTTCTGAGCAGTCGCCTGTTCAGGGGACACCTCTGGAGAGGCAAAAGTTTGTGAAAACACTTCTCTGTTCTCGTCGCCTTCCTGCCCTCCTTTCAAATCTTCAATAGAAATATTCCGCCATCGTTTTCTTCTTAATTCTGTAAGGCCTTCCCGAACGGCAATCTTCATTGCCCAAGTCATAAACTTACTTTCTCCACGAAATGACTGGATATTATTCAAGATCTTGATAACGCCATCCTGGGCTACATCTTCAACAAATTGATCCAGCTCGCGGTCAACATATTTGTAAAGTGCCGGCTTTAACCCCCTGACCAAAAGCCGACGTAATTCTTCGACAGCATTCTCATTCGCCGGCTTAGATAACAGCTCAATCCACTGCTCATTTGTATATGGAGGCTTGGGAGCCCCTTTTTTATCTCTAAACCAATTAAACATAAGATAAATCAAATTTCTTCATTGGAGAATAAAATAAAGAAGCCAAATTATGTTACAAATAAATTATCATTTCCAATGATCAACACACAGTATTCCTTATAATTAAAATTCATATTACATTTACCCAAATAATAGAGCTAAATTTGTCTCGTTGTGGACTTTTAAAGGGCACCAAAATATATTACACAAAATAAATATCAGCGGACATTACTTTGCGTTATCTTTTTTTATTTTTCATTGCCATCAGTCTCTTTATTACATCTTGCGGTACCTCTTCGAGGATTCGTAAAAAATCCACACCGGGAGGTAAACCTGCAGGCATTGGGGAAACGATAGAAAAAGGTATTGCCAGCTGGTATGGCCCGAATTTCCATGGAAAATTAACGGCCAATGGTGAAAAATATAATATGCACAAATTAACAGCTGCCCATCGAACACTTCCTTTCAATACTATTGTCAAAGTCAAGAACCTGGATAACGGGAGATCAGTGAATGTGCGTATCAATGACCGTGGTCCCTATGCCAAAAATCGGATTATTGACCTTTCTAAAGAAGCTGCAAAAAAAATCGGCATGCTGGGACCCGGAACAGCTCATGTAGCTCTTATCCTCGAAGACGGTGATTTGGACAATTCCCGCACAACTAATTTGAAAATACCAACATATACTGTTCAGCTTGCCTCTTTCCGGGAGGAAGCTAAAGCATTTGACCTTTCTCGAAAGATCAGGGGATCCCGCGTGGAGCAAATCCCTTTAAACAATTACACTGTTTATCGTGTCTATTTTGGTATTTATGTGGATGAAGATATAGCTCGAAAGAAACAACGTGACCTCAAAAAGAAGGGGTTCAACGGCTATGTCAAACAGATTGAGAACTAAGAATTTTTTTTCGGGAATGACTCCGCCCTTATTTTTGGTTTACAAAACTGTTGAATGAACTAGTATTTACAGGATGAAGAAAAAGATTATCGTTATTGGCAGTGGTTTCGGGGGGCTCGCGACAGCATCGAGGCTGCTATCAAGAGGACATGATGTTGAGATATTTGAAAAACGTAACAAGCCGGGCGGCCGGGCTTATGTCTATGAACTGGACGGCTTTAAGTTTGACGGAGGCCCTACAGTAATTACCGCCCCTTTTCTTTTCGATGAAATTTTTGAAGCGGCCGGAAAACGGCGCGAGGATTATTTTAAACTCGTTCCATGTGATCCATTCTACCGGGTTTTTAACTCTGAGGGCCGAAAGTTCGATTATAACGGCAATCACGATTTTGTACTAAATGAGATTGCCAAATGGAATCCCTCTGACAAAGACGGTTATACCAAATTTATTAAAACGACCAAAGCCATCTTTCAAAAAGGGTTTGTAGAGCTTGCTGATCAACCTTTTTTAAGTCTATGGGATATGATCAAAGTGATACCTGACCTTATTAAGCTGCAATCTCATAAGACCGTTTACAAGTACATATCACAATTTATCGATGATGATTTTTTACGGAAGGTATTTTCATTCCATCCATTACTTGTTGGCGGCAATCCTTTTGATACGACTTCGATTTATGCGATGATCCATTACCTGGAACGTGAATGGGGAGTACATTATGCCATGGGGGGAACCGGTGCAATTGTCAATGCCTTCGTTACCCTAATCAAAGAACAGGGAGGAAAAATTCATCTTAACGCTGAGGTTGATGAAATAATTATCACTAAAGGCAAGGCAGCCGGTATTAAACTAAAAGATGGTACTGAACATAAAGCTGATCAGGTTGTCTCCAATGCTGATGTTGCCTTCACTTATCGTTATATGATTCCCGAAAGTGAGCGCACGAAGTATACCAACCGGAAGATTGAACGCACAAAATACAGCATGTCTTTGTTTGTTAATTATTTCGGGACACGAAAACGGTATCTCAATACCAAGCTTGAGCACCACAATATAATATTGGGAGATCGATATGAAGGACTGCTTTCTGATATTTTTCACAAAAAAAAGCTTTCAAACGATTTTTCCCTATATCTACATATGCCAACAAAAACAGATCCCTCACTGGCTCCGGAAGGTTGTGAAACTTTTTATGTGCTATCGCCGGTTCCACACTTGGATAGTGGAACTGACTGGACGTCTAAGGGCAAGCCCTACCGCAATGCCATCATGAATTTCCTGGAGGACAATTACTTGCCAGATTTGCAAGAAAATATTGTCGTGGAACATCACATCGATCCGCTTCACTTTCAGCAAACACTGAACAGCTATAAGGGATCAGCTTTTTCGGTGGAACCAATTTTAACTCAGTCAGCCTGGTTCCGTCCCCACAACAAATCAGAAGATATTGAAGATCTGTTTTTTGTGGGAGCAGGCACACATCCCGGGGCAGGCTTACCAGGCGTCCTATCTTCCGCTAAAATTGCTGAAGATTTAATCTGCATATAAGAAAACCTCGGCATCAAGGATACCGAGGTTTGAATAAGAATCTATTCTGGGCAGCTCTGCCTACTTTTTCTCTATTTCTTTTTGTAAGTCATCCCAGTCTGCCAAAAATTTCTCCAGGCCACGATCTGTCAATGGATGTTGTAAAAGTTGATCGATAACCTTCAGAGGCATAGTTGCTACGTCGGCACCAAGACGGGCAGATTCAAGCACATGCATAGGATGGCGGATGCTTGCTGCCAAGACTTCTGTTTCATAACCATAGTTGTCATAAATCGTGACTACATCTGCAATAAGTTGCATCCCGTCATCAGAAATATCATCCAAACGGCCAATAAATGGAGAGATATATGTAGCTCCGGCTTTTGCCGCCAACAAAGCCTGTGTGGCCGAAAAACACAGTGTACAGTTTGTTCTGATACCTTCGTCCGATAGGCTTCTGATTGCTTTAATACCGTCTTTGATCAAAGGGACCTTGACAACGACATTATCTGCGATTGCTGCCAAGTGCCGCGCTTCTGCCATAATATCTTCATATTCCGTTGAAACAACTTCAGCTGAAACATCTCCTTCAACGATATTGCAAATTTTAGATATATGCCCTTCAAAGTCCGCTACGCCTATCTTTGCACACAAACTGGGATTAGTCGTCACTCCATCAAGGACTCCCAGCTCATTTGCTTCCCGGATCTCATCCAGGTCGGCGGTGTCAATAAAAAATTTCATATTTAATATAATGGCTTAATTCGGTGTTTAAGTTGCACTTAAAATAATAAATTTTACTGCGGTTTGTTAGTAACAAACTATTAGATGGGATTTAAATGTGAAATAATTTCTATGTACCAATACACTGCATGTTAAAGTTTTATAAAAAGAAGCTTATTCCCATTTTTTTGCGTTCATTATGAATCATTTTAATCTAACTCACGTAGTGGTTTTGTTGCTTAACTCTACCACCTAAAAATAAAATCAAGTGAAAAACTTCCAGCATTTTTTAGTTCTTCTATTCATCATCATTTTACAGGCGTGTGGAGGCACCTCCAAAGATCCAAAACAAAATAATGATCCAGCCACTAAGCCGGATGAATCGACAAGCGTTGAGACGATCACAGCCTCAAGCAGCAATATTTCACAGCAAATTAAGTCGTTTGGGAATATCCGGGCACAAGAAATAGTAAATGTAAGCCCCCAGGTTTCTAATCGTATCACTGAGATCAAAGCCGAACTCGGAGATACAGTCAGTGAAGGTGAAGTACTGGCTAAAATTTATGACGCCACATACCGGGATCAATATCAGCAGGCAAAATCACAATTGGAGCAAAGCAGAAATTCTTACGTGAGGGATAGCCTTCAGTTTGAACGCCAGAAAAAATTATATAAGAAGAATCTCATCAGTTCATCCGAATATGACAATGCAAAAGCTACTTTTCAGAATAGCAAATCTCAGCTCCAATCTTCGGCGGCAAGTCTTACCCAGAGTCGGGAGGATCTAAGAAATACCGAAATTAAATCACCGGTTTACGGGGTCATTTTGAGTCGCAACATCTCGGTGGGCGATCTTGCTTCTACCGGACAAACAGCATACCAGATTGCAAATCTCATCGGTTATCAATGCCGTGTATACTTGCCACTTTCTGAGTGGAAAGAGGTAAAAATAGGTCAACATGTGAACTTCAGAGTTTCCAATCAGCCGGGTGTTGGTGGAAAGGGAAGAGTTACACATATTAGTCCGCGGTTGGATCCCAAAACGGGCCTCGGTGAAGTCGTCATTAGTCTAACTGACCGTGGACAATCTATTTATCAAGGCGTACTGGTACAAGCGACCATCAATGTAGAAACTCATAAACATGCTGTTGTCATCCCCCGTTCTGCCTTGGTTGAAAACGTACAAACCTTGATCGAACCCGAATCAAATTCCATTCAGCTACAACGTGAATATTCGGTTTTCAAAGTACAGGGGGATTCCCTGGCCCTTCAAAGCGAGCTTAAACTAGGGATTGAACAGGGCGACAAAGTCGAAGTGTTGAGTGGCATTAGCCCCGGGGATCAAATTGTCATAACCGGGCAAAATAGTCTGGAAGACAGTACACGGGTCAGTGTAGCCGGGCAATCCAACTTTGAAGAAAAGGAAATTCCTATTGAAAATATGTCTCAAAAGAAAACAAAAGGCGAAATTCAGGGAAGTAAAAAAGATACAAGCTCAACCTCATAAGTTATGAAAGCACTAGCCAGAAAAGCGGTTGAGCGACCGGTTACTTTCTTCATGACGAGTCTTATCGTCATTGGGTTTGGCCTATTTGGCCTTTCCAATCTACGGCTCAACCTATATCCCGATGTCTCATTCCCAACCATTACCGTGTACACAACGTACGAGGGGGTTGCCCCGCAAGATGTTGAGACACTTATAACCCGGCCGATTGAAGAAGCGGTCGGAAGCATCAGCGGTGTACGCCGAGTTCGCTCTGTATCTAACCAGGGAGCATCGGTCGTAAAATTGAAATTCAACTGGGGTACTGACTTGTATATAGCTGAGTCTGACGTTCGCAAGCAGCTCGACTTTGTAAGGCGACAGATACCTGATGATGCGGAAGAGCCTATTGTATTCTCATACGATCCCAACCAGGAACCAATTATGGTGCTCACATTGACCTCCGCTATCCGCAGTCCACGGCAGCTACGCACGTTCTCCAAGGAACAGCTTGAACAGCGATTGGAACGTATTGAAGGTGTAGCTTCCACAGAGACGGCCGGAGGCTACCAACGGCAAATCAATATCGATGTCAGTAATGAACAAATGCGGGCCTATAATCTCGATATTTCGACTATTGCCGGCAAACTGAAACAGGAAAACATCCAGGTTCCGGCCGGAGAACTTATCGAAGGCCGTACAGTATACTCACTTCGCACTATCGGTGAATTTAAGAATATAGATCAAATACGGAATACCATTATTGCTGTCCGGGATGGAAAACCACTCAAACTTGAGGATGTGGCGAAGGTGGAAGACGGGGTTGCCCAGCCTATCGGCAATGTTCACGTAGACGGCAAAGACGGGGTCATCATCAATGTATACCGTCAAAGCGACGCCAATGTGGTCACTACGGCTAATTCGGTTGCACAAAACCTAGACAATCTTCGAAAGATCCTACCCAACGATGTCAAAATTAATATCCTGACTAACAAGGCGGATTTTATTAAACAGTCCATCAGTAATCTGCTTTGGACCGGACTGCAAGCCGTTATCCTGGTTGTGCTTATACTGCTGGCCTTCTTGAGAAGTTGGCGCTCAGCGTTGATCATTGCCATCTCTATTCCCGTTTCTATTATCTCGACTTTTAGTATTATGGATTGGTCTAATCTGAGCTTGAATATTATTTCGCTGTCCGGGCTCACGCTGGCAGTGGGAATGGTGGTAGATGATGCCGTGGTCGTCTTAGAAAACATTTTCAGGTTTAAAGAAGAAGGCTACGACCGCGAAGAAGCTTCGGTATTTGGGGCCCAGGAAGTAGCTGTTCCAGTCGTCATCTCTACATTGACAACCCTTGTTGTCTTTATACCCATACTTTTTGTTCCCGGCATTGCCGGATTTCTATTCCGAGATTTGGCACTTACCATCTCCTTTGCCCTGGCAGTATCTTCCATTGTTGCACTATCGCTCATTCCGATGATGAGCTCGAATTTACTGGATACCAAACAAGCAGAAGATGAAGAATCTAATTCCTATTTGAAGCAATTATTGGATTGGAGCAGAAGTGATGTATGGAAACGCCTGGTTGCTTCCCCCCTCCTGTTGATAGGGGTAATTGTCTATCCCATCTACTGGGGATTTCGTTATCTCTGGCAAAAAGCTGGCTTTTTCTTCAGTGATATACTAGCCCCTAGAGTGACAAAATTCCTGAATCACGTAGAAAATTCGTACCGCAACAGCCTGGACAAACTGTTGCACCAAAGCGGTACGGTCATAACCTCAGCTGTCGTACTGTTCTTGGTGACACTCCCTCTTTTCAACTTTCTGGGTGGTGAGTTTTTCCCAAAAGTCGACGACAACTCCTTTATACTGGACGTTCAGCGAGAACCGGGAGTTAGCCTTTTTGAACTGGGCCGGAGTATTTCACAAGTCGAATCAATCATAAAAAAAGAGGTCCCCGAGGCTCGGCTTGTCGTTTCCGATTATGGTGATAAAGAAGGTATTCAAGGAGCCGACAACCCGGGCGGCTACCAGGGGACAGTACGTGTTGAATTAGTACCCCAAGATCAGCGACAGCGATCAGAATCAGAAATCACATCCAGCTTGCTGAATAAACTGGAAAGAGTCGCAGGTACTGAAATTAAGGAAATACAAAAAGATCCTTTAAGTCCGGAAGGCGAAAATGGATTGGTTGTACAGATTTTTGGTTACGATCGGCAGAAAAAACAAGAACTGGCAAATGGTATTAAGAAAAAGCTAAAAAATATCAATGGGGTCGTCAATGTATTCAGTACAGCCGACCAGGGACGGCCGGAATTGCGTGTTACTATGGACCGGGAACGCATCTCTCGTTTAGGAATGACAACTTCACAGGTAGCCACAGCGCTTGGAAATGCGGTAAAGGGAAACCTTGCCACTACATATGTGGACAAGGGCATCGAATTTGAAGTGAGAGTGCAGCTCTTGCAAAGTGAAAAAGCAGCAACTACCGATTTACGTAACTTACAAATACAAACCCCTGATGGTGATTGGGTTCCATTGGCAAATCTCGCCAGAATTGAACGGTACAGCGGCCCGACAAATATCCTGAGAATAAACCAGGAAAGAGTTACTGAGGTTACTGCAGACCTCTCAAATGTCGACTTAAAGACAGCCACCCGAAAAACACGAGAAGCCTTAAACAGTATGAACTGGCCGGAAGGATATCGTTTTGAAATTGCTGGCACGGCCGAAGATCAACAAGCTTCGTTCAACTATCTATTGATCGCTTTCATCATTGCCGGCATTCTTACCTATATGGTTATGGCATCTCAGTTTGAAAGTCTGGTAGAACCTTTTATCATCATTTTAACGATACCGCTGGCCTTAACCGGGGTACTCTTGATATTATGGCTAACCGGAACCTCCATAAGTGTAACCTCGATGGTTGGCTTAATTCTCCTATCAGGCATTGTAGTTAATAATGGAATCGTGATGATAGATTACATTAAGATACTACAAGCCCGCAACATGTCACGACATAAAGCGATCGTCGAGGGAGCTGTGCGCAGGCTGCGGCCCATTCTGATGACCGCACTAACAACCATTCTTTCTATGGTACCCCTTGCCCTGGAGATCGGTTCCGGATCAGAAACTTGGAGTCCTATGGCGAGAACGGTTATTGGCGGACTTACGATGTCGACTTTTCTTATGCTATTTGTTGTGCCCTGCCTGTATATGATTGTTAACCGAACAATCGAAAATCTGGGTTTCGATTCCATTCACAAAGAAGATCCTCTGCAAGAATCTGAAGTTAGTCATTGAGGCAACGATGAAAAAGTTTACCGTAGCGGGACGAGTTTTAAAACGGCCGATTACCGTAATCATGGTTACGCTCTTAATTATTGGGTTTGGAGTGTTTTCGTTATCCAAACTCAAAGTCACAATGTACCCCTCTTTTAACATCCCAATTCTTGCTATTCAAACTAACTACAGTAATGTAGCACCGGAAGATATGCAGCATCTGGTGGTAGAACCTTTGGAAGGGGCCGTTTCTTCTATCGAGGGGATCAAAACCCTGGAATCGCATATAAGCAAAGGAAGTGCTTTTATCATTCTGCGACTTCAGAATGGGGTAAACATTCGAAACACCGAACAAAAAGTCAGAGAATCTATCTCCAGGATACGCAATGAATTACCGAATGAAGCATCCGAACCAGTGATCTTCCAGTTTGACCCTGAAAACTTTCCTATTATGAGACTAAGTCTTGAGACTACCAACAAGGGGTTGGATGAGTTAAGACGCCTGGGGATGGAGTTTATTGAGCCACGTCTGGAACGGCTCGAAGGTGTAGCATCGGCCGATACACGCGGAGGACTGGAGCGAAAAATATTTGTCAATGTTAATCCGATGTCACTTGCCCAATACAATCTGGTACCCTCGGACATCGAATCGGCTTTGCAATCAAATAATGTGCAAATTCCCGTAGGAGATGTTGTTACCGGTAGAAACAGTTTCAGCGTCCGTGCAAGATCCATGTATGAGGATATCGATGAAATTAAACAAACTATCATAAAAGTTACCGATGGCAATATCCCAGTACGGGTAAAAGACGTAGCCCAGGTTGTTGACGGCTTTAAAGAAATTAGTACTCTTGTAGAAATCAATGGAAAAAACAGTGTTACGGTCGAGATCCAAAAAAAATCAGATGCAAATACACTGGATGTCGCTAATGCGGTAAAAGCAGAATTAATTAATATAAACGCCAAGCTCCCCCCCGGGGTCAGCCTGAAGATTTTAACCAATGATGGGAAGAATATTGAGAATTCAATCTCTAATCTGACCCAATCCGCCTTTGCGGCATTGGTTGTTGTAATCCTGATACTGCTGGTCTTTATGGGAGGCTGGAGAATAGCCCTGGTCGTGGCTGCTACCATACCCGTTTCGGTTACCGCCAGTTTTGCGGCGATGTATGCTGCAGGGCTGACGCTGAACATCCTTACAATTACGGCACTTGCCTTGGCTATTGGACTACTTGTTGATAATGCTATAGTCGTTTCGGAAAGCATTGCCCGTAAACTGGAAGAAAATCTTCCCAAGATGCAGGCTACCCTGCAAGGTACCAACGAAGTGATTGGCGCCTTGGTTGGAGCCACATTAACGACCCTAGGTGTTTTTGTACCCATTATTGGATTGTCCGGCATATCCGGTCAATTCTTTGCCCAATTTGCTTTGACAATCAGTATAGCTATCGCAATTTCATTTTTTGCCTCGATTATTTTAGTACCGGTACTTGCTTCCTTGTTTTTAAACAGAGAAAAATTCCAAGAACATAGTTCTTCCTTCAAAGCACTCCATCAATTGGAAGAGTGGTATGCCCAATCCCTCGAATGGGTTATGTTTCACAAATGGACTGCGGTTGTCTTTGTAATCGCACTCTTGGGCAGTTCATATCTATTGTATAAAAACCTGGAATTCGAGTTTTTTCCCGCATCGGATTCCGGACAGATTACGATTACTATTGAACTCCCACAGGGAACGAAACTGGTACGCACGGCACGCATACTGAGAAAGTTCAGCCGTGAAATTGAACAGTCTGATATAGTCAACACTGTCATCACCAACATTGGGCGCAGTGGATTCAGAACACGAACCAATACGGGGAGAATAACAGTCAATCTCATCGATCAGGGCAAGCGCAACATAAGTACCAAGAGCTTTTCAGCAAAACTTCGCCACGAGTTGCATTCGCCAGGAGTTGAAGTAAATATAAGGGGGGCTGGCGGTGGATTCAGTGGATTTGGTGGGAATATCAGGCTCAGCCTAGTCGGCCCGGATATAGAGGTATTGCAAGCTATTTCAGATAAAATTAAAACGGTAATGCTGGCTGATTCGAATGTCATCTCAGTCGACAATGGAAGGACTGATCCAACTCCCGAATTACACTACCGTGTCGACCGGCAACGCATCAGCCGAATGGGAAGTTCATTAAGTGAAGTTGCCAGATCCCTGAAAACACAAGTACAGGGTACACGAGTTGGGTATTTTCGAGAGAAAGGTCGTGAGATACCTATCGAAGTGAGAGCTACAAAAAATGTGCTGACGGACAGAAATCAATTGTTGGATCTGCAATTGGTTCAAGTTGACAGTCAACGGGTATCGGTAGCCGCGCTCGGCACCTTTGAAAGTGCAAAAGGAGTTAATGAAATATCTCGCAGGAATCGTGAAACTGTTTTGGATGTTAACATAGAAGTTAATGGGAATGCCAATAAGTACAGAGCAAAGATTGTCAACACCATAAAAAAAGAAGTCGTTTTGCCAGAAGGATACCGCTATGAATTCACCGGGAATACCCGGGATTCACGCGAAGGATCATCCGAAGTCCTTTGGTCATTGTTATTTGCAATCATGCTCACATATATGATCATGGCTTCATTATTTGAAAACTTTCGAGATCCATTCATTATATGGTTCACAATCCCATTGGCATTTTTTGGTGCTCTCGTTGCACTTTGGATGACGGGTACCTCACTCAGCGTCATCGCACTTATCGGTATGTTCATGCTGGTTGGGATAATCGTCAATAATGGTATTGTTTTGGTAGACTATATGCATCTTTATACCAAAAGTAATGAACAAGCTGCCTCCCTGTTTAACAATATAATCGAAGCATGCAAACGGCGACTCCGGCCCATCTTGCTAACTGCCTTAACTACGATCTGCTCTATGATACCACTATCAATAGGCTTGGGAACCGGAGCTCAAATATGGGCTCCACTTGCACGAGCAGTCATGGGCGGGCTATTTTTCGGTTCAATATTGACGCTCTACGTGGTACCCGTATTTATAATGGGCATTGACAAAAAACGGCGTCAGGCAATCACTGATCACTTGAAAAATAGTTGATTACTTGACTATATCGTTTTTAAAAGAGCCAACTAAATTGCATATTAAAGAAAAGTCACAAACGTTGAATAAGATAACTTAACAAACGCATTCACATTTGAAAAATAAGTTACGGTTATAGGAGAAGATATTATGAGCAAATCAAAAGATTTTACCCTCGGCCTAATCTCAGGCGCATTGGTTGGGTCTGCTATTGCCCTGCTTTATGCCCCTGACAAAGGAAGTAATACCCGCGATGTGCTTTCATACCGACTTAGCACTTACCTAGACGATCTGACTCATCTAATTGAGAAACTTTCTGAAGAAAAAGCCACTATTTCAGAAGCAAAAAGGAAAGGAGATCTGGTTGTGGAGGATGCACGGAATCGGGCAGAAGATTTAATTCGGGAAGCCGAAGATCTATTGGATTCGATAGAAAAAACAAAAGAACAAACCTCAGAAAACGGCGCTAAAACCGAATCGTAATTCTATAACAAATCTTTCGTCTTTAAGAGGCTCCCAATGGGGAGCCTTTTTTATTATACTGCCTTGATACTAGCCTGACGAAAGCTATAGTAAATTAAAAAAAGCGCCTGACTGTAAAGCCAGGCGCTTTCATTATCTTTACCGAATGTCCGGAAATTAGGAATCTTCTTCCTCAACATCAGCTTCAGCAGTAGTTTTGGGTTCTTCTTCCTCACCGTTCGGTTCCCCCGCTCCGCTGAGTTGTTCAAAGACCTTAGCCACTTCTTTTTCTTCTTCATCCAGTTCGGCTTTCTTGCCAACGATGAGATCATCATATTTGCGCAAGCCGGTACCTGCAGGTACTTTATGACCCACAATAACATTCTCTTTGAGGCCAAGTAAATTATCTTTCTTAGCTTCAATAGCCGCCTGTGTGAGTACTTTTGTTGTTTCCTGGAAAGAGGCAGCTGACAACCAGCTCTCGGTTGAGAGTGCGGCACGAGTAATACCCAGCAGAATAGGCTTGGAAATAGCCGGTTCCGCCTCTCGGGTTTCGATCTCTTCTTTACCTTCTTTTATGAGCTCGTTATTAACATCGCGCACCTGGCGACGATCCAAGATCGCACCCTGCTTGAGTTCACTTCCTCCCGGTTCGGTTACGACATACTTACCGATGAGTTCGTCATTCCTATTATTGAGCTCAAAACGGTCCACCTTGTCACCTTCCAGATACATTGTATCCCCGGGATCTGTTACTTCAACCTTTTGCATCATGGTGCGAACGATAGTCTCAATGTGTTTATCATTGATTTTCACACCCTGTAAACGGTAAACCTCTTGTATCTCATTCACAAGATACGACTGTACTGCATACGGACCAAGGATATTTAGAATCTCCTCAGCCGGTATTGTTCCATCTGAAAGCTGCTGACCAGCCTCTACATAATCATTTTCCTGTACCAGGATATGCTTGGACAGTGAAATGAGATATGTTTTTTCGGTTTTTCCATCCTTACTTTCAACGATCACTTCCTGCTTACCTCGCTTACGTCCACCCATGCGAACGATACCGTCAATCTCTGATACAGCAGCCGGATCACTTGGTGAACGAGCTTCAAACAGCTCGGTTACACGCGGCAGACCCGCCGTAATATCTTTTGATTGTCCGGTTGAACGTGGAATCTTGGCAAGTACCTGACCGGCAGAAACTTCTTGACCGTCGTCAACAACAATATGAGTATCGACAGGCAGAGTTTTCTCACGAACACGGTCATCACTTCCCTTAACCAGCAAGGTAGGAACGAGTGAACGGTCTTTGGAATCAATCACCACTTTTTCACGGTGACCGGTCTGAGAGTCAGTCTCTTCCGAGAAGGTGATATCTTCCATGATATCCTTATACTCAATAGTACCGTCAATTTCCGCATAAATATTAGCGTTGTAAGGATCCCAAGTACAAATTGGAACACCTTTTGGTATTTCATCACCCTCTTCTACAAGGAGCTCTGAACCGTATGGTATGTTATAGGTCGTAAGAACCTTTCCTTCTTCATCGATAATCTTAATCTCACCGGCTCGGCTTAGAACCACATCGTGAATTTCCTCACCGTCATCATATTCGACTACGCGGATATTCTCGAATTCAACCTTACCTTCAAATTTTGTCTTGTGCTGCGATTCGGACTCCATACGAGAAGCTGTACCACCAACGTGGAATGTTCGCAGGGTAAGCTGTGTACCTGGCTCACCAATTGACTGAGCAGCGATAACACCCACGGCTTCGCCAACCTGAACCATTGTTCCTCGTGACAAGTCTCGGCCATAGCATTTTGAACAGACACCACGCTCACTTTCACAAGTAAGTACCGAACGGATTTCAACCTCTTCGATGGAAGTCTCGGCAATACTTTGGGCAACCTCCTCATCAATCAACTGATTGGCTTCACAAAGCAGCTCATCAGATATGGGATCATAGATATCATGTAATGATACCCTTCCAAGTATACGGTCTTCAAGACTCTCAATGATATCCTCATTGTCTTTCAGAGCCTTCATCTTAATACCGCGAAGTGTACCACAGTCCACTTCATTGATAATGATGTCCTGAGAAACATCCACAAGACGACGGGTCAAATAACCGGCATCGGCGGTTTTCAGCGCCGTATCAGCCAAACCCTTTCGAGCTCCGTGTGTAGAGATAAAGTATTCAAGAACTGTCAGCCCCTCTTTAAATGAGGAGAGAATTGGATTCTCAATTACTTCATTACCTTCCTGCATAGAGCTCTTTTGAGGCTTCGCCATCAGACCACGCATTCCACCGAGCTGACGAATCTGCTCTTTAGAACCACGGGCCCCGGAGTCGGCCATCATAAAGACGGGGTTAAACCCATCTCGATCGGAAGTAAGTGCCTCGAAAAGTGATTCAGAGACCCGGTTTGTGGTGCTCGTCCACTTATCTATAACCTGGTTATAGCGTTCATTATCCGTAATAAAGCCCATCTCATAACGCTCAGTAATTTCTGAGACTTCATCCTGAGCTTTTTGGATAAGCTGTTGCTTCTCATCAGGTATTACAATGTCTTCAAGACTAAAAGAAAGTCCGCCAATCGTAGCCTGCTCAAAACCAAGCTGCTTCATTTCATCGAGGAAGGCAGCCGTTCTGGCAGTACCTACCTTATAATGGATTTCACCAATCAACGTACGCAATTCTTTCTTGCCTAGCGTACGGTTAATGTATCCCATTTCTGGCGGAAGAATCTTATTAAAGATTACCCGACCGGTAGTTGTCTTAATAATCTCATGAGTCTTTTCCCCATTTTCGTCTTCCTTCTGGAGGCGCAGGTTGATCTTGGCATGAAGGTCCAGTCGGTTACGATCATAAGCAATCAGGACCTCGTCGGTATTGGCAAATGTTTTACCTTCGCCCTTCTTATTACCGGCCATCTTAGTCAGGTAATAAATGCCCAGGACCATATCCTGTGAAGGTACTGCAATCGGCCCGCCGTTTGCAGGGCTCAAAATATTGTGAGCACCCAACATCAATACCGATGCCTCGAGTATGGCATCATGGCTCAAAGGCACGTGAACCGCCATCTGGTCACCGTCAAAGTCGGCGTTAAATGCCGTACATGAGAGTGGGTGCAAGCGAATTGCCTTCCCTTCAATCAGTATCGGCTGATAGGCCTGGATACCAAGACGGTGCAAAGTAGGAGCACGGTTCAACATGACAGGGTGACCGTCAATAACATTTTCGAGAACTTCCCAAACCACTTGATCACGTCGATCGACCACTTTTTTAGCCGATTTAACCGTCTTAACATATCCTCGTTCAATTAAGCGCCGGATAATGAACGGCTTGTAAAGCTCTACAGCCATCTCTTTCGGGAGGCCGCACTCATGCATCTTCAATTCAGGTCCAACAACAATGACGGAACGGCCGGAGTAGTCGACACGCTTACCCAACAGGTTTTGACGGAACCGACCACTCTTCCCTTTCAGCATATCGCTGAGTGATTTTAACGGTCGGTTATTATTCCGTACAGCATTGGATTTCCTTGAATTGTCATAAAGTGAATCTACAGCTTCCTGCAGCATGCGTTTCTCATTACGGAGAATCACATCCGGAGCTTTAATATCGATCAAGCGCTTCAATCGGTTATTCCTAATAATAACCCGTCGATAGAGATCATTTAAGTCAGAAGTAGCAAATCGACCACCTTCCAAAGGTACCAACGGCCGCAATTCCGGAGGAATGACCGGGATTACACTCTGTACCATCCATTCGGGACGGTTCTCAGTGTGTTGATTAGCCGCACGGAATGACTCGATTACCTGCAGGCGCTTCAGTTTTTTCTTCTTACGCATCTGCGAGGTTTCATTGCGAGCCTCATAGCGAAGACGATAAGCTAATTCATCAAGATCAAGGGTTTCAAGCAATTCCTTAATTGCTTCGGCCCCTTCTTTAGCCCGAAACTTCTCTTCATCCTCGTCGTCCAGTTCCCACTGGTCTTCGGGTAGTTGATCTTGGATATCATAATATTCTTCTTCCGATATCAGATCGCCCTTCTTGTATCCCAAGTCCCGAGCGACCCCGGGATTCATGACCACGTAGGTCTCATAATAGACGATCTTTTCCAAATTCTTTGATGAATATCCCAGCAAGTATGCTAGTTTATTCGGAAGCGATTTGAAGTACCAAATATGTACAACGGGGACGGTCAGGGAAATATGTCCCATGCGTTCACGCCGTACCGCTTTTCGGGTTACCTCGACGCCACAACGGTCACAAATAATCCCTTTATATCGGATACGTTTGTATTTTCCGCAATGACATTCGTAATCTTTAACCGGACCGAAGATCTTTTCGCAAAAAAGACCGTCCATTTCCGGTTTAAAAGTACGATAGTTGATTGTTTCGGGCGTTAAGACTTCGCCATGCGACCTAGAGAGGATTGTCTCTGGTGACGCCAGGGAAATACCAATTTTATCGAAGTCTTTCGAAACTGTTAATGTGTTAGTAGTCGGCAAGGATGTACCTCCGGATTGACTTTATTTAACAGTGTAAATTCTGTTGTTCTTATTAGTCGATGTGGATTTCAAGGCCAAGTCCCATCATCTCACGCAAAAGCACCTTGAAGGATTCTGGAACATCACCTTCAGGTAAGTTTTCACCTTTCACAATTGCTTCGTAAACACGTGATCGGCCTTTCACATCGTCACTTTTTACAGTGAGCATTTCTTTGAGGATACTGGAAGCACCATAAGCATACAGTGCCCAAACCTCCATCTCACCAAGACGCTGACCGCCAAACTGAGCTTTACCGCCCAGCGGCTGTTGTGTAATAAGCGAATACGGACCAATTGAACGGGCATGCATTTTGTCCTCAATCAAGTGGTTGAGTTTCAACATATAGATATAACCTACCGTCGTCTTCTGGTCCATTGGTTCACCTGTGCGGCCATCATAGAGTGTGACGCGACCATCTTTAGGCAAGCCTGCTTTTTCAAGTTGTTCTTCAACTTGCTCTTGAGTGGCACCATCAAAAATTGGTGATGCGAACTTAACCCCAAGCTTCTTTGCAGCCCAACCGAGAATAGTCTCGTAAATCTGACCAAGGTTCATTCGAGATGGTACACCAAGCGGGTTCAAACAGATATCGATAGGAGTACCGTCTTCCATATACGGCATATCTTCGATGGGTACTACCTTGGCAACCACACCTTTGTTACCGTGGCGACCGGCCATCTTGTCACCTACCTGAAGCTTACGCTTCTTGGCAACATAAACCTTCGCTTTTTGGATGATTCCAGGAGGCAGATCGTCCCCGACCTGAATCTGGTATTTTCTGCGTTTGGCTTCAGTATCAATTTTTCTGCGCAGTTCACGATAGTTTTTGAAGAGAAGTCTTACATGCTCTACCAATTCTTCATCAGTAGCCCAGTCAATATTTTCATTAATATTTACCGGATCCAGCTCTTCAAAATCGGACTTACGGTACTTTTCACCTTTAGGAATGAGTTCTACACCGCTGAAGTTGTACACACCGGGTGAAGTTTTATCTCTCAACAGAGTATAGAGCTTATCTACCATCTTACTGTTGAGTTCTTCTACCTTCTCGGCATGACGCTCATTCTCAAGTTCAACCTGCTTTTTCTCTTCCTTCCGTGAAATCTGCTCGTCACGTTTTCGGCTAAAGAGCTTTGTATCAATAACGGTTCCTGAAACACCCGGCGGGGTTTTCAGTGAAGCATCCTTGACATCTCCGGCTTTATCACCGAAGATAGCTCGAAGCAGCTTCTCCTCAGGTGTGGGATCCGTTTCCCCTTTGGGCGTAATTTTACCTACAAGGATATCACCAGGGTTGATCTTTGCCCCAACCCGAATAATCCCCTGTTCATCAAGATCCTTAGTAGCTTCTTCACTCACATTCGGGATTTCGCGGGTTAGTTCTTCTTCTCCGCGCTTAGTATCTCTGACCTGTTGTTCAAACTCCTGGATGTGAATGGAAGTATAAATATCATCCTGAACCACCCGTTCGCTGACAACAATAGCATCCTCAAAGTTGTACCCTCTCCAAGGCATAAAGCCTACCAAGAGGTTCCGCCCCAGAGCAAGCTCACCCTGATCGGTTGCACAACCGTCAGCTAATGTTTGGCCTTTTACAACCTTATCACCAACCTGGACGATTGGTTTTTGATTAATAGTGGTATCTTGGTTTGTACGTTCGAATTTCGTCAGGTCATAAGTTTTTATACCTTCGTCGAAGTAACACTGCTGTTCCATATCCGTGCGATCATATTTTACACGGATTTCTTTGGCACTGACATAAACCACTTCGCCATCTTCTTCAGCGGCGATGATGGCACGAGAGTCTTTAGCAGCCCTATGCTCTAATCCAGTTCCAACTACCGGCGCCTCGGGACGAAGTAACGGAACTGCCTGACGCTGCATGTTAGAACCCATAAGAGCACGGTTTGCATCATTGTGCTCGATAAAAGGAATCAACGCAGCGGCAATAGATGTAATCTGGTTTGTAGATACATCCATATATTCAATCTGTTCAGGTTTGGCGAGACCAACTTCACCGTCACGGAACCGGGAAAAGATGTTTTCATTTTTGAAAACGCCTTTTTTATCGATCGGCGCATTTGCCTGGGCAATAACAGTTTCATCTTCCTGCTCTGCCGACAGGTATTCAATTTCATCGGTCACCTTTCCGTCTTTCAACTTTCGGTATGGTGTTTCAATAAATCCGAAATCATTTACTTTTGCATGAACGCAGAGTGAGGAAATAAGACCAATGTTCGGGCCTTCAGGGGTTTCAATGGGACAGAGACGTCCGTAATGCGTATAATGAACATCCCGAACTTCAAATCCCGCCCGTTCCCTGGTCAGACCTCCCGGGCCGAGTGCAGACATTCGCCGTTTGTGCGTCAATTCTGCAATCGGGTTAGTTTGATCCATAAACTGTGATAATTGGTTTGTACCAAAGAAAGTATTTATCACAGAAGAGATTGTTCGCGCATTCACTAAATCCTGCGGGGTCAGCTGCTCTGCATCGCGGGAGTTCATGCGCTCCTTAATTGTACGAGACATACGAGCCAAACCAATAGAAAATTGCTGCCCTAGCTGTTCACCGATGGTTCGGACACGACGGTTACTCAAATGATCGATGTCATCCACCTGGGACTTCATATTCTTCAGTCGGATAACCTCTTTGATGATGGCCACAATATCCTCTTTAACCAGATAACGGATATCCATATCCACATCCAGCTTAAGCCGTTTATTCAGGCGATACCGCCCTACCTCACCAAGATCATACTTTTTGTCGCTAAAGAACAACCGCTCGAGCACTTGTCGTGCCGTTTCGGGATCGGGCATTTCACCCGTTCTTATCTGTTTATAAATTTCACCGAGCGCAGATTCCTCATCATGAGTAGGATCTTTACGTAGGGTATTCATCATGACATCCCTTTCCGAATCTTCGGGAGACAGGGTTTGAACGCGGATCTTTTCAACGCCGGCTTCTTTAAACATGCCGTAATCGTCTTCCTCAATTTCATGATCCCGTTCCAAAAGCACTTCACGATTCAGAGCTTCTGTAACTTCACCGGTTTCATCGTCGACGACCTCTTCCATCTTCTCGACTACAATATTTGTAGCCAGCCGACGTCCCACAACCTCTTTGTTAAACTTCTTCTTAGTACCGAATTCAATTTCTTCACTCAGTTCAAAGAGGCTAAAAATATCATCTTCGGTAGAATAACCGAGAGCACGCAAGAGCGTAGTACAAGGGACCTTTTTCTTGCGGTCTATATAAGCCCAGAGAACATCACGAATATCGGTCGAAAATTCGATCCAGGAACCTTTAAACGGAATAACACGGGCATTATATAATTGGGTCCCATTGGGATGTACATTCTGGCCAAAGAAAACACCCGGAGAACGGTGTAACTGACTTACAATAACACGTTCCGCACCGTTAATGATAAAGGTACCGCGATCGGTCATCCAAGGGAGATCCCCCAGGAACACTTCCTGTTCAATTGTTTCGGTTGTTTCGTCATCCTCATCAACCGCAGACAATCGTAACTTGGCTTTCAAAGGAACAGCATAGGAAAGACCTCGTTCCTGGCATTCCTTCATGCTGTACTTCGGGGTATCAACACTATAATGCAGGAACTCCAGAATATGTGTTTCTCTGGAATCCTGAATTGGGAAATTATCATTAAAAATTTTCTGAAGACCTTGATTTTTACGGTCTTCAGGAGCAATATCCAGTTGTGTGAATTCCCTGAACGATTTCAATTGAATATCCAAAAAATCAGGATAATCAAGAACATGTTCAGTACTGGCAAATGTTAAGCGGTCAGTGAAAGGAATTTTCTCCATTTTACTTTGTTTACTCAAAAGGAACCTCTCCTTTTAAAATTAGTTAGATGGTGATGAGCCGAATTTGCCGCTTCGGAAATACACTTTACAAAAAAGTGTTCTATTAGCATGCAAATAGACGCCAATAGCCAATACCGTATATAACGATATTGGCTAATGACAAATTGTATTTCGTTGAGCTTAATTACTTAAGTTCAACTTCCGCGCCTGCATCTTCAAGCTTAGACTTAAGGTCTTCAGCTTCTTCTTTAGAAACGCCTTCTTTAACAGGATTCGGTGCATTGTCTACCAATTCTTTGGCTTCTTTCAAACCGAGACCTGTGATGCTGCGAACTTCTTTAATAACAGCGATTTTCTTGGCACCGGCAGACTTTAGAACAACATCAAATTCTGTTTGTTCTTCAGCTCCGCCACCTTCGCCGCCACCACCAGCAACTGCTACCGCAGCTTGTGCAGGCTTAATGTCGTATTCTTCTTCAAGAACCTTAGCGAGTTCGTTTGCTTCTTTTACAGTTAAGTTTACTAATTGTTCAGCTAGATCTTTAACGTCAGCCATTTGTTTATTTCTCCGATTGATCTTTTATAGATTGAAAATTCGTTGTGTTAATGTTTGATTATTCTTCGCCTTCTTCGGCGATGGTTTCAATGGCTCCGGCAATATTTCGGCCGGGAGCTTCCAGTGCACGAACCACATTAGAAACAGGAGCAAGCAAGAGACCAACGATGTCTCCAATAACTTCACTCTTAGATTTCATCGCAGCCAGTGTATTCAGCTCTTCCTCACCGTAATAATCTCCATCGATGATTGCAGCCTTAAACATGGGCTTTCCTGTTTCGTCAAATAACTTCTTAATCACTTTGGCGGGTGCGGCAAGCTCCTCATCCACAAAGGCAAAACCATTTTGTTCAACCAAGTGGGGATACAAATCCTCATATCCACCAACCTCGTCCATGGCCCGTTTCATCAAGGTATTCTTGTACACCTTATACTTGATGTTTCCTTCGTAGAATTCGCCACGCAAGTTGTTAATTTCCTTTACTGACATACCTGAATAGTTGGTGATATACACCGCACTTGCACCATTCAAATCTTCAGTAATTTCTTCAACAACTGCTTTCTTTTCAGCTAATGTTGGCATTATTCAATTTTCCTGTTTTTATAATTCCTATGCAGAAATTATGGATGAACGACTTAGTGGAATACTTGGGCCCATAGATGAACTCATAAACGCGCTTCGGATATATAATCCTTTAGCGGAAGCGGGTCGGAGTCGCATGACCGTTCTCAAAAATTCCAGTGCGTTTTCACGAATATCGCTGGCGTCAAAGCTTACCCGACCGATCGATGCATGTAATATTCCATACTTATCGACACGAAAATCGATCTTACCGGCTTTAGCTTCTTTTACGGCGTCAGCAACATCGTTCGTAACAGTACCACTTTTCGGGTTAGGCATCAGTCCACGTGGACCCAAAATGCGTCCAAGCTTACCAATTTTGCCCATTACATCCGGGGTGGCGACAATTACATCAACGTCTGTCCATCCTTCTTCAATTTTCTCGATATACTCTTCAAGGCCCACATGATCTGCTCCGGCCTCTTCGGCTTCTTCTTGTTTGGCTTCGTTAACCAAAGCCAATACGCGAATATCCTTACCTGTACCGTTAGGCAAGGTTACCGAACCGCGTACCATTTGATCTGCATGGCGGGGGTCAACTCCCAACCGCAAGTCAAGATCAATAGATTCGTCGAAGTTAGCCGTTGAGGTCTTTTTCACAAGATCACAAGCTTCTTCCAGAGTATATTCCAACTCGGGATCGATGAGCTTTGCGGCCTCTTGGTATTTCTTTCCTCGTTGTGCCATAAATTAATTTTTACCTTCTATTTATCTCTTAGCACTCGAAGCCCCATGCTTCTGGCAGTTCCTGCGATCATTTCTGCAGCATTCTCAACATCAAAAGCATTGAGATCCTTCATCTTTTGTTCTGCTATTTCTTTGCACTGGGTCCATGTTACTTGGCCAACCTTGTTTCGGTTGGGTTCTCCGGAACCGGATTTAATCCCAGCAGCTTTTTTTAGCAGCACCGCAGCAGGCGGAGTCTTAGTTATAAAGGTGAAAGACTTATCCTGATACACTGTTATCTCAACCGGGATAATAGTACCGGCCTTCTCCTGTGTAGCAGCATTAAAAGCCTTACAGAACTCCATAATATTAATTCCAGCCTGACCTAAAGCAGGTCCAACGGGAGGAGCAGGGTTCGCCTGTCCACCGCGAATCTGGAGCTTAAGTACTGTATCTACTTTTTTTGCCATTTTAATTTACTGCTTGTACTTATTGTACTTGTCTGTTTGTTGCCGCGTAATAGCTCACTTTGCATCAAGTGATTTTAAAGTGGTTAAGTTGCAGGTTCAACCTGGTTCACATCAACTTCAACCGGGGTCTTTCGACCAAAAATACTTACAAGAACACGTAGTTTAAGTTTATCAGTATTAACCTCCTGTACGGTTCCATCAAAATCTTTAAACGGTCCATCAATGACCTTAACAATATCTCCTTCGTTATAAGGGATTTCAATCTTACCCCCCTGTTCCATCATTTCTTCACTATCCTGAACACGGCCCAATATTCGATTTACTTCAGGTTTGCGCAACGGCTTGGGAATGTGATCGCTCTTTCCACTCTTCAGGAATCCAATTGTCGAAGGAGCTCCTTGAATAAGATTGTTTACTTCTTCATCATAAATTGTTTTAAGCAGGATATAGCCCGGGAAAAAGTTTTTCTCTCGGGTCCGCTTCTTGCCGGACCGGATTTCTATTACTGTTTCCGTAGGAATCAGAACTTCGCTGATCTTGTCCTCCAGACCCTGAAGTTCGATTTCGCGTTCCAAATAGCGCTTCACTTTTTTTTCATGACTAGAAAAAACACGAACTACGTACCATTTGTGCTGATCTTCTTTTGTCATTGATATATTGCCTCTAGTACCGTGCTATATACATGGTCAATTAAAAAAATAAACACTGCCAACAGTATTGTAAACACTACCACGACAATGGTATAGTCAATCAATTCCTGCTGGGATGGCCAGGAGACCTTCTTCATCTCCTTACGCACATCTTTTAAAAACTCTTTTATCTTATCCATGGATCTTTAATCAGTTCAATACTTGCACGGGTGGAAGGACTTGAACCCACATCCGCCGGCTGGCGGATTTGGAGATCTTACCTCCGAGCAGCGGTCTCCAAAACCAACTGCCTTCCCGCTCATTCAAACTTCTTCTGCACGGGTGGAAGGACTTGAACCCACATCCGCCGGCTGGCGGATTTGGAGATCTTACCTTCGAGCAGCGGTCTCCAAAACCAACTGCCTTCCCGCTTATTCAAACTTCTTCTGCACGGGTGGAAGGACTTGAACCCACATCCGCCGGCTGGCGGATTTGGAGATCTTACCTTCGAGCAGCGGTCTCCAAAACCAAC
>JASFMR010000053.1:0-24999 GCA_050117475.1 Balneolaceae bacterium
TTCAAACTGGATTTAGAAATAACAGAATACTTGCAAAAAAGTTTGTACTGTCATGGAAAAAGAATTACATGTATTTGAGGAAGGGGCTTATCTTTTTTGGGGATTACTTATTCTTGTTTGTACAGCTGCAGGTACCTATCTGCTGAGCGGATCATTTGTTTCAATGGACTGGGATTTCTCCAAGTTGAGGCAGATTGCAGCCCTGACCCTTTTTATACTGAGTTTTTGGGCCATCTTCAAAATCTCAGATCCGCATTACCATCTGATTTTACATTTTGAGAACGACCTACTTGTAATCAATATCAAAAAGGGAGAAATCAGAACTGATACCCTTCAAATACCTATAAAAGATATTAAAGCACTGAAATTTGTATCACACTTTCCTCGCACACGTAATGAAGCACTTTTCGATTTCTCACGATCCTATCAACTCATGTATCAAACCCATGGAGATGACTCGTTTAAAAAGCTGCTTGATATTGAATCAGGAACCATAACACTTAAGGTTGACGATATCGCCAATATTATGCGCTTCATTACAAAACGAAACCGGGAAATCAACATTCCAAGAGAACAAGCTGAATATTTCAATCTGTAAAATCCAGTTCAGGTTCTAATAGAAGTTCTCTATCGACCTACTTAGAAAAACTCGATTTTAAAAAAAAGAAACGCTGCCTTAGTTTTGTTCGCAATTTTAGGAACGTACTAAAACAACCCATTAACCAAAAACGACAAATATCAATGATCACCGTAGGTCAAAAATTTCCAGAATTTAAAAAAACAGCTTGTGTCTCAATAGAAAAGGGCGAAGAATTTACAGAAATAGCTCATGATATTTTAAATAACGAAGTTGACCAGTGGACCGTCATGTTCTGGTGGCCCAAAGATTTTACTTTTGTCTGCCCCACCGAAATTGCTGCCTTCAATGAACGTTATGATGAGTTCCGAGACCGTGATTGTACACTCATAGGTGCCTCTACCGACTCTGAGTTTGTTCACCTGGCATGGAGAAAAGACCATGAAGATCTTCGGGATCTGAAATTTCCGATGCTTGCCGATACTTCTAAATCTCTTGCGGAAGAACTGGGAATCCTTGAACCGAATGAAAAGGTCGCTTACCGGGCAACTTTTATCATCGATCCTGACGGTATCATCAGGTGGACCTGTGTTAATGATTTAAACGTTGGACGCAATGTGGATGAAGTTATCCGTGTACTGGATGCCCTGCAAACAGATGAGCTTTGTCCCTGCAACTGGGAAAAGGGCGAAGAAACTCTTTCAGTTTAACTTTGAAAACTAATCTAATGTTTGGAATTGCAGAAACAAAAGATGTAAAGGACGACCTGCTTAAAGATCTGGAACTAAATGAGAATTATTCCTCATTTTCCCTGCAGGCACTTGTAGATGGAGATTCTCGCTACATCAAAGATCTCAGGATAAATATCAAAAACACCCTGAAGTCTGACCATCTAAGTGAAAAGGAAACCGCATTGTTGGCTCTTGCGATTGCTGCCAACTTCAGAAATGATAAACTCATGGAGTACTTTCGCAATCTTTCGGAAAAAGAGGGTGCTGCAAGCGAGGAAATCGGGGATACCATTGCCTGCACCTCACTCCTAGCAGCCAATAATGTGTTTTACCGTTTTCGGCATTTTGTTGACAAAGAAAGCTATAACAAGATGTCGGCACGTATCAAGATGAACATTATGGCTAAACCAAAGCTCGAAAAAGAGTTCTTTGAGCTGGTCAGTCTAGCTGTCTCAGCAGCCAATGGCTGTGAGAGGTGTGTAAAATCACACGAGCAATCACTTATCAAAATGGAGAGCAGGGAAGAACGCATCTTTGATGCGGTCCGCCTGGCTTCTGTAATAACGAGTCTGGATAAAATCATTTACTAAAAAACCCATATCACAATCCCTAAAGGCGGCATTCTGGAATATGGATGTCGCCTTTTCTATTTCATTGATCAACCAGAAATGCCATATAATTGCTGGGTAATGCAATGTATAGATCCCTGCCCCCATACAAGATCCGCAGAAGGTATTCCAATGACGTCACGTTCCGGAAAATAATTCTCTAACAACCTGATTGCTTTTTGGTCATGTCGCTTGTCATATGTTGGGACCAGCACCACCCCATTTGCTATATAAAAATTGGCATAGCTGGCGGGGACGTACTGAGATCCGTCTACCGTTATACCTTCTATTTTTGTTCTTGGGAGAGGCAACGTTTCAATGTTAAATGGCTGTCCGGTTTGATCAGTCGCCTTTTTGAGAATCTCAAAGTTGATCTTCAATGAGTTATAGTTTATGTCCGAAGGATCATCAGTCACCATTGTAAGGATCGTATCCTTATCCAGGAAACGGGACAAATCATCTATATGTCCATCAGTATCATCACCGGCAAGTCCCTCCTTAAGCCATATAACTTTATCTATTCCAAGGTAATCCATTAACCGCTGCTCGATTTCGCTACGGGACAATTCGGGATTTCTGTTAGGGTTCAGCAAAACCGATTCGGTAGTAAGTATTACGCCGGATCCGTTAGTCTCGACTGAACCTCCCTCCAAAATCATACCCGGTTCAAAATGCTTAATCCCATATTTCTTAGCGAAATACGATGGCAATTGATTATCATCTTCATAAGGGGGATATTTTCCGCCCCAGGCATTATATCCCCAGTCAGTAATCGCAAACTCTTCGTGCCCATTCTGTACTCTCCGGATAAAAACAGGGCCACAATCCCTGGCCCATACATCATTTATAGGTTGTATATGAATGGTTATCCGTTGAAGGTTTATATCCCGTTTTCCCAAAGATTCTAAAACGTGTTCACGAATTTGTTCATTTTCAATAAATAAGTGGATGGGTTCATAGCTGTGCAGGGCTTCAATAACATCAAGATATACCTGTTCAACACGTTTTAAACGTTCTCCGGGCCAGGTATCTCTGTTGGAAGGCCAATGCAACTGGGTACCGCTGTGACTATGCCACTCGGCGGGCATATGGTAATTTTGGAGCCTGGGAAGGATGTTGGGGGTTGTATTCATTGTTGTTGTCTTACAAAAGTTAGGACAAAATGTATAACCTTAACTACGGCGTAAAATATTACATTCTTAAATGATATCCTTCTTACTCAGCGATTCCTTACCTGCTATCTTGGAAAGAAATCCTTTATAAGATCAACTGTTTAAATTTACTCATTTCGAATTGAAACTTTCATCAATGAATCTTTTAAGAATGGGGTGATAGGTATCAATTCTGCGATCTCGGAAAAAGGGCCAAATCTGCCGTTGTTTCTCAATATTGGCTAAGTCAATATCAGCATAGAGAATCTCTTCTTCCTGTCCGGCCTCCGCCATTATCTGCCCGAACGGGCCGGCTACAAAAGAATGTCCCCAAAAATTAACATTATCCTCCCGGCCTACCCGGTTGATGCTAGCAACAAAACAGCCGTTTGCAATTGCATGACTTCGTTGAATTGTTTGCCATGCATCATGAAACTCGGTTAACTTTTGCCCAGATTCATCGGGCAGTGTCCCGATAGCAGTAGGATACACCAAAATTTCTGCGCCTTTGAGAGCCGTTATGCGGGCTGCTTCCGGGTACCATTGGTCCCAGCAGATGAGTGGGCCAAGCTTGGCATATTTCGTATCAAAAACCTTGTAGTCATCCTCTCCGGGAGTGAAATAATATTTTTCATAAAAGCTGGGATCATCCGGTATGTGCTTCTTGCGATAGCTTCCCATCAAACTACCGTCAGCGTCAATCACTACCAGCGAATTGTGATAAATTCCAGCGGCACGACGCTCAAAAAAAGGAGCCACAAGTACGATTTTCAACTCCTCTGCAAGTTCACATAATTGATCCGTAAGTGCCCCGGGAATAGGCCGTGCCCAATCAAAGAAAGAATCATCTACAGTCTGACAAAAATATGTGGTATTGAAAAGCTCCTGAAGCAAAACGATTTGAGCTCCCCCCTCTGCAGCCTTCTTAATTTTAATCTCCGTCCTGGAATAATTTTCTTCCGGCTTGGAGCTACAACTGATTTGTATGAGACCTAATTTTACCAAGCTGCTACTGCTCACTTTTGATTAATCATATGAGCGATAAATAAACAAATATTTACAAAAGTTTAAGTCTGAAATTCAATTTTTGAATTTATTTAAAATTCCAGTGAGGTGAAGTATCAAAACTTGGCGTATAATTTGACTGCATTATATCATTATACTGAAGACTATAAATATTGATATTGGAATTGCCATCTATATATCTGGCATAAGCAACAAGTGTGCCATCAGGAGACCATGTCGGAGAACTTTCGCTACCGGTCGAAGGCGTCATCTCATAAACTCCCGAACCGTCAGCATTCATGATATGAATCTTCTGGCCCGACTTTACTACTCTTACAAAAGCAATTTTACTCCCATCGGGACTCCATTCCGGATCCGTATCCTCAACAGTGTTGTTCGTAATCTGCTTTTTATTTGTGCCATCCGGATGGATGGTAAATATCTCGTTATCCCCATCCTCATTGCTATAATAGATAATTCGACTTCCATCCGGCGACCAGTCCGGACTGTTTGCAGAATAGGAATCTACCTTGGTAATTTGAGTTAGATTGCTGCCATCAACATCAATAATATAAAGGTCGGAAATTTCCGTCCCCGGATCTTTTTCAAACACAATTCTGCTGCCATCAGGACTCCAGGCAGGTGAGGTATTGTAATCCGACTTGGTAAGTTGTTTCAAGTTACTGCCATCTGTATCCATTATAAAAATGTGACTGCCGCTGCCGGTATTGGCTGCAAATGCTATTTGAAGACCATCAGGAGAAATAGCAGGTCCGGTTTCAAAGACATCCGAGGTATTTGTAATAGGCATTGGGAGCGAGCTGTTGCTGTCTAGTGCATAAATATCACTATTCCCACTGGCATCACTTTGAAACACGATTTTTCCACGCAGGTCAATAGTGCAATCCACATTAAATGTGATATTGGTAGTCACATCGGCACTTAATGCGACATTTCTTGGATTTGTTTCTGCAACCCGGCAATTGGGTGCCACATCACCCAGGGTGACCTGTACATTATCTTCATAAATACCTGTGTAGGTGACATTGTCAGTGGCACTGACAATCGCATCATTTTGCCCGCTGACCGAAAGTGTATATGAGTCGTCCTGAGCAGAACCTACCGTTTGAACCGCTACTTGCAGACTCTTGGGCTGTTTAACAGTAAAAGTTGGGCCGGTCACCAAATATCCATTTACACTTACTCCTACCGGCCCTGTCGTTGCCCCTTCAGGAACAATAGCATGTATTTCGGTTTCAGATGCCGTTTCGATTGCTGCCTCTGCCCCATTGAATGTTACGACATTCTCGGAAAGGATATTGCTGAATCCACTTCCCGAAATTGTTACATATGTTCCTACCGGTCCCGTTACCGGTGATATGCCGGTAATTTCGGGTATGGTCACGGTTACCTGATCAGTAACCGTATCCGATGCCCCATCATCATCGGTTACTTTCAGCTGAACGGTATAAGTGCCCGGAACTTCATAACTGTGTTTAACCGGCTGACCGGAATTTTTTAGCCCGTTTCCGAAATCCCAATTGTAGCTGGCAATAGTTCCATCGCTGTCTGTCGATCCGCTAGCATCAAAAGTACAATTCAAATTTGTACAGCTGGCCGTAAATGATGCTATCGGAGGCTGGTTTGGCTTAATACAACTTATACTGAACGTGGTTACCGTTGTATCGGAATCGAGAACCAGACTCCGTGGATTTTGTCCCTCTACATTACAGTTAGGTGCCACACCACTTAAACCAGCTTGTAGCTGATCCGCAAAAAGATTTCCATATTGTACCTTGTCGTTAGGTTTGACAAGACGATCGTCTGAACCAGTAACAGACAGGGTGTATCCATCCGGATCAATCTGATCACCGCTTGTTTCGACAGTTACCTGTAAAATCTTTGGTTTCTGAAGTATCTCTACTGCAAATACAGGCCCTTCAACTGTCAACCCGTCAATAGTGACATCCACCGGACCGGTAGTTGCTCCTTCAGGTACAACAACTTGTAACTCATTCTCAGAAACAGTTTCGACCGGAGCCTCTACCCCATTGAAAGTAACAGTATTCTCTGAAGCATTACTATGGAAACCACTGCCGGAAATAGTTACCGTAGTGCCTACCGGACCGGATTCCGGCGAAATACTCGTAATAGTGTGTGTAGTTACAGTGAAAACAGGTCCAACAACGGTATCTTGGGTGGTCACCACAGATACCGGACCGGTTTGGGCATCGACCGGTACAGTAGTAGTAATTACTGTGTCACTCGCACTAAGAACAGCAGCCTGTACCGTATTGAAAAAGACCTTGTTTTCATTGAGATTTGATCTGAATCCTGTGCCTGATATTCTCACATTATCGCCGGTATTCCCTTCTGTAGGATCGATACTTTTTATAGACAGAAAAAGGCTTTTCGTTGTATCTACCGAAAAGGAAGGCCCCAACAAAGTATCCCCCTGGCTAATTACTTTGACGGGACCATCAGTTGCCTCAAGTGGCACCCGTGTCAGAATAGTTGTATCTGTTAGAGTTTCAATATTCGCAAGAGTATTATTAAAGTATACCTTCTGGGCTTTCAGCGTGCTTCCGAAGCCGGTTCCACCTATTACAATCTTGGCACCATAAGGTGCCTGGGCAGGGATGACTGATTTTATAGCCGGCATTGAATTTGACGAGGTAACATCATTTAAGTCTTTACATCCTAAACTTATGAATATCAATAGGATACCGGATAAAAAAATATTGAATAACGATTTACTCATTTGGTCGTTTCTTATTCAAACTGAAGGCAATAAGCATATACTTTCTTGTATATACGAATTAGGTAAGGACAATTGGCTCAAAAAAATAATGGTCGGCGGGATTGCCCATATCACCAATCTAGCTAATAAAATTTCTTCTACTCTTGCTTTTATTTTATGATCTGTCTGGCTTCCTCAAAACGGTCGGCTTTATGCAGTGCTTCAATCAAGTAGCTTTTCAAAATCTCGTTCTTAGTATCCGCCCGATACCTCGCCAACCAACGATCACAAAGTTGATTGAGCTTTCCGATATTCCTGTATAGTTCAATAAGTTCCGCATAGGGGGTACCATTTCTCGGCGCTGCTGAAATTGCGCGTTCAAACGACTGAATCGCCTTTATCGACAACCCTTTATTTTGAAAATATTTTCCCAATAAGATGTGTGCCTCAGCCAGTTCAGGAGACAAACGCACCGACTCTTTCAGTAAAACCAATCCCCTTTCGCTCATACCGTGTTTCATATAATATGTGCTCATCATATATAGCAACCGACCCGAATTTGGATAATTTTGTTTCAACGATTGCAATAAGGGAATCACCCGGTCTTTGGGGAACGATTCGACGATAAAGTGAAATGAATCAAATGCAAATTTATTATTTTGTTCCAAGTCTTTTGCACCCAAACCTGCACTTTGCAAAGCAATAAGTTTTTCGTCCCCGTTGAGTTTATCCTTTAGGCCCTTTTGTAACCCTCTAAGATTGCTTAAAGCCAATTTTAAAGCTTCCTTTCCCCGGTCAAATGCTTTTTCTTCATTACCTTTTCTATAATAAAATTTAGCGGTCTCTAGATACACATGAGGGTTTGAGGAGGACTTTTCAATCGCTTTTTCAAAATTTGCAATTGCCTGTCCATAATCACCCAGATGTATTTGTGCGTCTCCCAATAGCGTAAAATCACTACTGCTGTCACTGAGAGCCACCAACCGCGAATACGTTTTTTCTGCACCTCCCCATCGATGTAAAGTGCCTTGCAACCCTCCTTTTAATCGTAGAATTTCGGCATCGTTCGAATATTTCTTTAATAGCTGGTCATAAAGATGAATGGCCTTTTCCAAACTATCCTGCTTGCTAAAGGTTTGAGCTAAAAACATATCCACGGATCGGGAATTACCATGTTCCATCCGCAAAGTATCATAGACAGCCCTGGCAAGATCCCACTTTTCTTCTTCCCTGTAGGTTTTTGCTATATCTTTTAGGATCTCAGCATCATTGGGAAATTCTTTGCGCATTTTCTGCAATGCGCTGCGTTTAGCCTTGTTATTGCGACGTCGATCATAAAAATCTACCAGGGACCGGTATATCTTTTTCTCATGGGGATGGTCTTTTAGCAGTTTAGTATAGATTTGTGAACCTTTTTTTGCTTCTCCTTTCGCCAATAGCATCTGTGAATAAGCAAGGGCTATATCTAGATCATCCGGATTCTCTTCATACAGTTTTTTGTACTCTGAAATGACGCCTTTGTAGTCTTTAATATTATATAGGGCAGTTGCCTTCATCCTCATAAGTGCAGAATCCAATGGGAAAAGCTCAAGTCCTTCATTTGTGATTTCCAATGCCCCCCTCCACTCTTTTTGCTGCATATAAGCCACTGCCAGGTTACTATAGCTAGACAATGAATCAGGCATTTGGGTTTTGGCTTTTTTAAAATATTGCACTGCGAGATCAAATTTTTTCTGCCAATAATATTGCCCACCCTTTTCCCGGAAAATAATTCCTAATCGGAGATCAATTTTATTTTTGAATTTGTTGGGATTCGACTTGCTTAATCGCACATATTTCTGAAGTGCCTTATCCAACAATCCCTGCTGGAATATAGCTTCAGCTTCCATCCATTGCAGAGCATAAGATCCTGGAAAATAGTGAAGCCCGTCTTTAGCTATTTTTTCTGCCAATATGGGCTGTTTTGTTGCAAGATAAGACGATCCCAAGAGTTGATATGCCCGCATTTGCAAGGAATCCTGTTGCAGAGATCTTTCCATTAACGAAATAACAAGCGAATACCGCTTTTGTTTAAAGGCTCTTTGGGCTTCCTGCAAATTAAAATTTTGAGCCTGTACTACCTGTGATAGGGTCATCAATAAAAATAACAGGCCGACTTTTTTCATAGGTGCCGTCCGAAGTTTGAGGTTCGGGTATTTTTAATATTTGAATAACGGAATAAAAGCAACAAAACTAACTGTGTTCCTTTTTCCATTCAAATATTAATCCATATCAATTTTTACCTTTTTCAGGGATATATACTTTGGCCGGTTCACTGCCGCTACTTACGTTACCTGATGTATCTACCGCCTTAACTTTAATCCACGAAGAGGTACTCATATCTCCAGTGGAAAAGCGTGTATCGGTAATCAACTGTTCCGTATAGGGATCATAAACTCCAGTTGGGGTTGATGAAACGTAAATTCGGTACCCTTTGAGATCGGGGGACGGGACGGGCTCCCATGAGATTTTTATGTCATGACCGTCCAGCCTGGCCCGGACATTACGTACAGCACGAGGCGGGGTAAAATCTTTCATTCTAAACTTTTGTATATCGCTGTGCTGCCCTTCATTTCCAAGCGAATCAATGGCTGCAACAGAATAAAAATAAGTGTTACCTACCGCTACAGAATCATCCCTTAGCAACCGTTGATTCGCCGATAAACGACGATACTCAATTAGAGAATCCCGACTGGTTCCACGTAAAATCACGTATTGAGTTACATCGTTTGATCGGGAAGCATTCCAGCGTAATAAAGCTCTGACACCTCTATCATTTTCTACAATTAGCCTACTCGGTGACTCTGGAGGTGTATTATCCGGTATTTTGATCGAGGCTGATAACGTATCACTAAAATTACGTGCGGAATCCGCAGAGAATATTTGATACCGGTACCGTGCCCCTTCAGCCAAATCGATATCGGCCTCTCCTTTATCAATAAAAGTCGTACCGGCAAGGTCACCTTTGTTCAACTGAACATCTGCTTTGCCGGCAAAGCGACCTATTTGCTTACGCAAAAGAACATATGTTTTAAAATCAGGCTCCTTATTCTCGGCTGTCCAATCTAATTTAACCGTACCATTTTGCATAGCCATTGCATGAAATGATGATGGAGCTGCCGGAGCTACATGGTCTTCCACATCCGCCTTTGAAGCATTACTTTGCTTACTTTCATTGCCAGTTGAATCGATCGCAGTGACCCGGTAAAAGTAGGTCGTCTGCAGTTTGGGAGGCCGGTCAATATAAAACGTTTCCAATAATGGGATTGGAGTCTCATTTAATTTTTTATAGTTCCCCTTTATTCGTTTTGCCCGATACAAATTATACCCCCTTGCATCCGCTTCCGTACTTACCGGCCAGGTTATCTCCACCTCCCCGTTATCTTTTGATAACGCCTTTAAACCCGCAACAACGGAAGGAGGCGTTTCATCCGAAACGGTATATGATAAAATCCGGCTGGGTGGCCCTTCTTTCATACCAAGGTCGACCGGCATTACTACTAAGTTAAGCTGTACACCAACCCGTGGTATGGTAACTGTCTGCTTAAATTCAGTAAAATTATTTATGCGGATAACTGGGTTCGCATTAACCCTTTTCAGCTTGTCTCCTTGTTTATCATAAATATTAAATCGTACAATCTTATCATCTTTTTTAATACTGCTGGTCGGATAGTTCCAGCTAATGGTAACTTGTCGTCCACTATGTTGAGCCTTCAGTCCGGTGGGTGTTGGAGCTGCTTTTTGTTCCAAGGTTACACGCTTTTCCAGTTGCTTTCCTGTAGGCTTTCCTTCATCATCAACCGTCACAATACGGTAAATCACTGTTTTTCCAATTACCGCAGTACTGTCGACATAAAGATGTCCCAACGCCCTGGCAACAGCCGGATAATAAAAAGTTGCGAGATTTGCCGCCATCCGGCTGGCTTGCATCCTGAGAAACAGTCTTTGGGGGCTTTCAATTTCCAATGATTGCATCAACGGTTCAGCATATTCGCCAATTTGTCCCATAAATTGAGCCACATTCTGTGCACCATGAATAGGCTGTTTATTTAGCTTTTTGAATTGGTTACCCGAATCAGAGCGATAAACATTAAACCCATAATCAATAGGAATGCGCAATGTATGATAAACATAAACTCTATTCTGACTAACGCCCACTCGAATGATCGGTTCTGTTGATTGCGAGAAAACTTCCCCGGGGAGACACATAAACATACAAAGCACACAGATTTTCCAGCTGTATCGCATACGTTTGAACTTTTTAAATAGTGCTTCTGAAATATGAATCATCAAGATAGTGTTTATTTAGAGCCTTTAATTTGAATTAATTGTTCATTTGTTCGCTCCGACCCTACATTATTTTGGACGGTTATGCGTAAAAAAGCACGGGAATAGTTTGGTAAATTTGGAGAAGATATCAAAGCAGTTTCCCCTTTACCATACTTGCTGATGTTCCCTGAGCCTACGAGCGTTCGTTGGCTTTTATCCATTTCCCGATCATTTCTTTCCCTTTCTTCTTCCTTCTTCTTTTCTTCTTCCGTTTTCTTTTTCTCAGAGTCGGTTTTCTTAGTATTTGGAATACCGAAAATCTCATAATGAACGCTTTTTAAGCCGGACTCATCATCCCCAATCTGATCAAAATTGACAGCTATATCTCCTCCCTTTTTCCCGTAAATAGCACTAAACACGGTACGCTCGGGGGGCGTATTATCCATCAATACACCTGTATTCCGTACCACTCGGGAATTCATATTTTGACCATTCACAGCACGGACATCAACATTGTAGCTTCCGGCCTGCATAAATGCACCCCAGGGAACAAAGTGAACCAACGGTTCCGGCTGACTACTTGTATTATAGTGTTGTTCAAAATCTACTATAGAGGAATCGGGCCAGGTACGCAGTGTGTCGGAACCGGAAGCACCAGTTATGGAATATTGATATCCTTTCACACCGCTTTGTCCATCGTCCGATAATCTTGTCACGTAAATATAAAATCCATCCCCTGCCGCCATAACTTTCACGTTGGGAGTGGTAGGAGGAGTTATGTCTTTATTTTCAATCGGTCCAATTACGGTCATCGGGCTTTTCATACCGGCATTATTACGTGCACGAAAATACCAATAGCGCCCCGGACGAGTGATGGTATATTCTGTCATTACATCAGCATCTATAAAATCAGCATCACCGGGCCTGAAAACTTCAGAAGCTGTATGCGACGATGATCTCATATCACCGATTGAGAATCCTTTAATACCAGATTCTGGATCCTGTGCACTCCATGATAGGGTCATCTCCTGACCATTGTCAGATCCTGTGTCATTATTGACCTTTGTAATACTCCAGCCCGGTTGCTGTGTAACTGCCGGATGAACAGCAGGTTGTGACGGTGCCTGTTGCCGCCGCGTAATTGCAGCAGTAACTGTAACCACCGGTTTGCTGGGGGGCGAAGGCTCATATTGAAATGGGGTGGACAATTCCTTAACCGAACTTTCTATTCCATCTCCGTTTTCTGATTTAACCGACAGATAATAATTTGTACCCGCCTGCAAGTTAAGGCCGCGAATGACTGTTTCCATTGAAGAAGTAAAATTAACCGTATTCGTACAAATTGGCCCATATATGGAAGAATTACATTGAAGCCCACCGCTCGTCATACCCGTGCCCCGTGCTCCCTGGGCATCCGTCCATTGTCTTATGTCATCGCCACCTTGGCTTGTACCAATTTTATATTTGTAGAGGCGCACATCACTTTGGGGATCCGAACTTTTGAATGTAAAACTTAACTGCGTCGAATCCGGCACCCAATAGTTTGTGCCATCATCTTCATAATCATGTTCAACAACAGGCTCTGTGGGTGGGGTTGTGTCATCCCCAAGTTGAACAATATTGTTTTGTGAACTCCCACCCGGCCCCACTGCTATTTGAAAGTTTACTAACCTGGAAACCGTCGTTCCCCCCGCTCCCCTTGCCCGAACAGCGGCAGTTAGTTCCTTATTTACCTCCGACAAGTTTTCCTTAGGATAAGCATAGCGGAAAAACTTGCCCTGGCTTTGATTTTGACTTCCCTGCCACAAAGATCCTATCGAATGATAATCATTAATCATGTAAATACTGTTGATGGTACCCTCTTCCATACTAACGCTGACCTCCGGAATTCCCTGTGGGTGACTCACATCAAAATAGACATAACTTTCCCCGTAATAATCTTCGTCAGGGTTGCTGACATTATTAAGAGCACCTGTAATACTATTAATTGTAGGCGGAGCTAAAGCTTCTGTGATATCCTGAAGATTCGATGTAAAGGGTGCCTCAACCGACTGGCCCTGCTGTCCCAACGCTTCGTTTCTCCATCCGTTATACTCCTGGATCATCCCATAAACGGTTGTAAGCATTTCTGCCTTAATAGTATAGAGCTGGTTAATGGATTCAGTGAAATTACCATAGGAGGTATTGATTTGACCAAGCTTTGTATTAAATACCTGCACCAGGCTATCCGCCTTCTGCTGAGATTCTTCTTTGACAGCCTTCAGCCCCAACTTAGGCATCCGATACCAGTAATCCATAGCCAGCGTATTGAATTTACTTTCTTTATTAGAATAGTTCCCCTCCATGATTGTGCGAATATTCGGTTCTGCTGTGCCCGGCCCTAATTCAGCAATTGCTTCATCCATAGCCACAGCATAATCGGCAACGTCGCTTAATTTATTATTCCAGGAACTATTCCATTCCACGGCACTCCTTATGGAACTTTGATTATTGGCATAAAACGCATGTTTAGTATCCGCCCAATCATACAACCTCCAGTATTGGCCAATTAAATAAGAATTATATTTTCGCACATCCTTCACAGCCCGCAAATACTTGTCAGACATTTCATTTACCGAAATTCCATTCTGGCTTTGGATTTGTAAGCCGGTGTCATCGCTCCAGTTCACCGTGGCATTACCGTCAGCTACCAAATCAACTAGCTGGACATTTGCTGCCGCAGCTTTTATGGCTTCGCGGTACCGCTGGTCTGCTGCGGCTAATTCCGATTCAAACCGGTTCAGCCTGGCTTTGTTCGTGTCGATTGCGGCAGAATCCACCCGAAAAGAGGGAGCTGAAATCAGCTCACCCTGGCCAGCCGTCGTGGCATCCTGGATGTTAGTGACAGGATTGGAAAGTCCAAGCGGAGAATTTTGCTCGAGCTGGGCCTGCATTCTTGCAGACAGATTGCCTAAATTTGTAATCCCCTGATCTATTCTCTGGTTTACGGAACCTATTGAACTCTGAACGTCTTGGATACTCTGATCAGCATCATCTTTTGCCCAATAATATGTGGCAATAGAAGGCATCGGCTCACCAGAAGGATAAACATCATCGCTAGAGGCGGTTGATAATGCATTAGCCTTTTGTCGGACATTGTTTAATACATGGTTTCTTTGTATGATATTTGAGGTCATAAACCTATTGAATCCCGCTTCTTCCAGTTCAGCCGCTGAATGACTAAAATTCGTTGAGGAGGCAATAGAATTATTTAAATCATCCTTTGCCTGTTCCAGGTCATCTTTTGTTTCCTGAGCTTTTTGCTCTGTTTCATTGGCTTTGGCTTTTGCATCGGCTATCATCTGTTCCATCTCAGCGCTGCCACCCCGTCCATAGTCAAAGTTTGGTGACTTGCTCTGGAATTTTACCCAACCACGTACGTCTGCATCAATAACCCCAATAACCGAGACATGTGCTTCCCCGGCAAAATAAAGCATTATATAGTTACCGCGATCAAAATATCCTCCTTCAACAGCAGCACCGAATTCGGCTAACCCGCCTACAATACTGAAATTGACCGAGAATTTACCGTAAATACCGAATGGATCCCTGTAATCGGGCAAGTACCAGACTGTCAGATCAAAGCCGGCATCCGCCGATATAATTGCGATGTCAAACCCGGAACCCGCTCCCAACTGTAGCAGAAGGCCATCAGGAGATACAATAAGTGATCCGTCCACATCTAGCTGATTGATGACTGTCAATTGGAAGTTCCCGGTAATCCCCCACAGTAAGGCAGAATTGTTAGTGCGATCTTTCTTGGCAAAGAAATCAACCTGGGAATCCCCGGACAGCACCTCACCGTAAGTGATATTCATATTTACGCCCCCCTCCACACCGGCTACTTCAGGCGTATAGAGAATGGTCAAATACATGCCGGCCTCAAATCTATCTCCCTGGTTAAAGACCGTACCATTACCATCGATTTTAGTAAATTGATCTGTAATTTGAATCAACGCATTGGCCGAAATGGCGGCATTATCACCTGATCCTCCAATACTAATTCCGGCATATAACAAAGCTGCAAATTTAAGATTCTGAACATCCGGTTGCGGCCCATTGAGATGAAAATCATCGTCCATGCTTTCAATTGCCTGGATCGTCATATTTAAATTCTCTGTCGTGGGTCGGTAGTAGAATCCCCCTCCAAGAGAATGAGCTTCAACAACGCCCATAATATTGATGGGGGCACTTGCAGCAACAAAAATTCCGAACCTGAGGTCGTCGTTTATCGTAGATATACTCCCCGCCGCAACAATGCCCACCGAAGAAAAATGACCGCCCCCTGCAACCGATAGGGCAAACCCGTCATTCTTTTGAATGAGCTCCATTCCGACACTCAGTCCGGCTTGGTCATTGAGTTCAATGGAAGCATTTTTGATCCTCAGGTAACGTTCTCCATCTTCTTTTTCGTAATAAAGCACTTCCTCGACCCCACCGGAAAAACCTTCACTTAGCGAAAGCCTCAATGCCTGTCCGCTAGAGCTGGGAGCAAAATGCAGGTATTTTGTTACTTCCACGGTATTTGTAGAATCTACACTGGCTCCCGATCCCGGATCACCGCTACCGGTTGGCATATTCAGGGATATGGTTTGTCCCTCTGGAGCGGTTTCGTAGCTGAAGTTTCCAAGCTCTAGGGAAACAATATCCATCAGGGTAAATGTACCCCCTCCGTCGATGTGACCAATATCATCCACTCCCTTGGTCGAAAACTTAAATCCTGCGAAATCGACTGATCCACCCACTCCTTCAATATTAAGCCCTGTTTTACCCCCTATTTCAGCCTGAAACGGGACTGTTTTATTACCGATTGCTACATCAGTGTTGATCTGAAGAGAGGTCACACTTATATCAAAGAATTCGTATTTAAAGGAAAGCGGAGAAGAGTTCGGGTCAAAATTGCTGCTGACATTCCATTCAACGCCCCCGGCCGGCGAATACTTGATGCCCGGATTCTGTTGCAGGTTACCGGCATCTCCAAACATTATACGTTTGTCCGTATCGTTTTCCATATAAATGGCACCAGCAGCATAAAGGGCCGTCTGATCCGGGTTTTTGAAATCGATATTGACTCCCAGTCCAGTAACCTCAAGAGTTGCCAATGATGCTATGGAAAATTCGTTCGGTGTACCGTCAATGCTAAAACCGGTGTCGAAAATAAAGTCGGGGCCTGATATATCAACGTTGCCGTCCGTATCGGCACTAATTGAAATACCTGCCCGTTCATTTAAAGGTTTGGGCAATGAGGCAAAACCGTTGGCCGTCAGCTTCAGGGCATTATTATCAACACCCAATGTGAGGTCCTCCAATACAAGAGAACTGTCGGGCAGTACTTCCAGGTTGTCTTGTAGCAGATTTGCATCCACACCGCCAATATCTACGGTACCGTCTGACTTGAATACCAAATCCTGAAAGCTTAAGTCTTGCTTATTGTAGAAGTTAAAGGTTCCGCTTGTTTCTATGGACAATACGTTGTTGGTAATAGATACGGAGGTGTTGTTGGACGTAAGCTGCAGGACTCCTCCTATGAGTTCAAAATCCTGATCGGGCAAATTCTGCTGAGCGTTGATTGTTACGTAATCACCGTCTGAGTTTGGCATCGTACTCAGTTTTAACTCGTTGACTTCCAAACTAAAACCGTCACCGAGGAGCTCCGGCATCTTTACTACAGCAGAAAATGTGACTTCCAACTTCTGTTGGTCCATAGCCACAGTAAATAAATCCTGGTTATTGCCCGAACTCGGCTCAAGCTTGGCATAGCCCAGGTCTATACCGCTGGAAAGATTCCCATCGTCAATAGCCACATCCCACCCATCGTTATTATACATAGCGGCATAGTGGATGGGCGTTTTAGCCCCTTGATTATCTTTAAAGAAATCGCTTTTAAGCTGGCCTGAAAACGCGATGCTGTTGGTAGTTCCCAGCTCTATCTCAAGTCCCCTCACATAAAATTCAAGGGCATCATTACCCAGGGTATCTGCGGCAATGGGGGTCACATTTTCCTGGCTGGAAAAATAGTGATCACTATATTCTCCGGCAGAAATAGTAGCCTCTTCAAAGCCATTATTCCCTATAACTGCAGAAGTAGTTAATTTTACCCCATTCAAAGAACTTGGCAGTGTAACACGGGCGGCAGCTAGTAATTGCTGGGTGTTGCTATCATAATTCAAGTTTTCCAGGGATAAAGGAATATCCAGATAAGGCTCCAGGTCTACTGGATTTTCCAGAGATACGGAACCACTGCTCACATTCAAATAGTCATCCACCGCAAGGTCAAATGACACCTGGACTTTCAAAGGATCATTATTTGCATCCTTGACATTGGGAATGACCAGCTCAGCCGTCTTTCCATTAAGTGTTCGCAAATGGCGCGGGGACTGACTTTCATCTAACTCGTAACGATCCCCGGAGTTATCGCCCAATACAAGGTAAGCCGTTTGCCGGTTGGGCAAATTCAGGGTATCGGGAATGACACTGGTAATTAAGCCGGGCAGATCAAGATGGAACTGATCTTTGTCCAGATAACCGAAAGAACTGTTATCATCGGAAACAGTGAAATCCGCTCGTCCCGAATTCACTCCAACAGGGTTGAACCCAAGTTTGAAACCTGTATAATCAACAGTAAGGTCAGGAAAGGATTGCCCCGCGGCTCGGACAGAGGCTGTACTGCTTCCACTGAGTGATAATCCATTGGAATCTATCACGATACCGCCCTCAGCGAGAATGCGACCTGCATTATCCCTGTTAAAATTTGATGACGGATCAACTACTTTCCAGTTTACGGGACTGATACCGACTTCAAAAGCCACAGAATCCTGTATCGTAAGACTTCCACTGGCTATATCTTCGTTCTGTGGATGAATTGTAAAATTTGTGAACTCAACTTTCGCTGTATCCTGGCTGTTTGGAAATGTCAGTCCCGCATCTCCGTTAAACACTAAACCATGTTGATTTAACCTTGCATGCTGGATTCGGAAAGTAAAAAGCGGGTTATTTTGCGGATATTTATACGTGAAGAGGTCATTGACAAGAATACTTCCATTGATCAAATCACCGCTGACTAACTCTACTTCAATATTTCCGTTGGCAGTAATATTTGGACTGTTATCCTGCTCGATTTCCGCCGTGGCCCCACCGGCAAGTACAATGTTTTGAACATCATTATTAAATGAAAAAGTCAAACTGGAATTGGGATCAAAGGCAAGTGTTGCCGGACCGTATTCCATTTGCCCACAAGGAGTAATATTATTGGCGGACCCTACCAAGCCGCCATCCCGGGAGAGGTTAAGATTAAGCGAGGGCTTGCTGCAACTCTGTGCACTTCCAAAGAGCTCCTCATTTTCAAAGTTCCCCCCCAATGAAATATCGTACCCCTGGACCGGGTTCTGATTCGTTCCGGTATTTGTCAATCCTCCGGAGATAGAGGTTAAATTAAAATAGGTCCCCGGACCCAGTGAAATAGGCATTGAACCCGCCTGCGGAGTGTAGTCTTCGATCGTGCCTGTAAATACACCACGGTTATATCCAACACTGTTTAAACTAACGGAAGCCGAGGAGGCCTGTGGTGCTTTGTCGCTAAGGCTGGAAAGCTTCATCGCCATATCCATGTTAAAACCAAGAGTAGGCAGTGCTCCTCCGCTAAACCAGTTATAGGAAATGTTGTGCAGTATTCTAAACACCAGCACATCAAATGTAGCAGGCCCCATCGTGAACGAAGGCGCGTTCAAAGATGGCGTTGAAGTGCGGTTGATGGTTTGGGCCGGAATCGAAAACCCGTTCTCTGTAATGGCAACACTATGCAATGGCACTTCAAGCGTATCGCCGTCGCTGATATTCATCAATACGGAGAAATCCAATTCTGATCGGAAATCAAAATCGTTGGAAACCGTGCTATAACTTAGATCCAGTGTCTTGATCTGGTCGATTCGGAATCCCGTTGCTCCCACAAAAGCCGTATCGGAATCTGTAGAATTCTGGGGCTGGCTTAAGGCATTAATGCCAAAGTTCCCGTTATCATAGGTAGCGTAGTAGTTAAGGGCAGCAATAGAAGTTTGATCATCTCTTTGCAATCTGAATTGACCTCCTAAGTCCAGCGAGATATCAGGCGGCACCAGCTCATCCAATGGAACATCGATCGTACCTTCTAAGGAATCGACATGCAGCACTGCCATATCGTTTTGCGGAATGACTGATATATCCGAATCCAGATTGTTCAAGTCCACGTCACCGCGCAAGCGACTGCCATTCTCCAGGTAAAGAGCTACGTTCCCACTGTCTCCTATCTGTTGCTTATAAAGCAATAGGTCTCCTTCCAGGAAAAGCCCACGAGTGCCGCCAAACTGTTTGTCATTTATTGCAATCCCGTCATCATAGCTGATGCTTCTGAGTTTAAAGGGCACTCCGATGTCATTGAGATCAATAGCCGGATTGAAATCTCCCCGAATGGCACCGTCTGTGATTTCCCCACTTGACGGATCATAAGTAATATTGGTAAAACTTACCCCCACCTTTGGGGCGGCAGGACGGCTACCCTGAATGGCAGGAATTACCAAATCAACAGGATTAATTGTGGACATAATATAAGACCCGTCATTTTGCTGTTGAGCCTGCACCAATAAACTGTCATTTTGGTCACGCAGCACTAAGAATGCTGTTTCCTTATTCGGAAGTCCCAGGGTATCCGGTATAGCCTGGGTTAGGTAAGACGGATCAAGATGAAATCCGGAGCTATTGATATACGCAACTCTGCGACTCTGCTCATACAAATCGGCCTGCCCCTGCTTAACCCCAAAAGGTTCAAAACCCATAGCAAAACTACGGCTGAATTTAAGCTCCAGATCCTCAAAGCGTAAATCAGAAATCCGTACATTGGCCTCTGCCTGTCCCCGGCTGTGCAGTCCATTTTTATCCAAATAAACCCTTCCGCCCAGTTTCAAAAACGCGGAGTTAGGCCTTTGGTTTACATTTGAAGTATCAGCAGCAACCTTGAAGTTTATGTCGGCAGACTGATCATCAAGGCCTGCTTGTAATGCAAATGCCTTGTCGAAGATTATCCGGCCCGACTTGATGCCAAAATCCTCCAAACCAATTAACGCATTGTCAAAGGTTACCCCAATCGTAGTAACTTCTTTTGGTATACTGATTTTCTTGCCTGTCTTTGCCCTCAGTATCCTACTGATTTCTTTAGCATCACCGATGATAAACTCCTGTCGCCCGTCAATCAGTATCCCGTCTTTTGTTAATGATAACCCATCCACAAGAAAGGATAGAATAGGCTGTTGTTGAGAAGGCAGGCTCAACACAAAAGGGTCTTCATATTTGAAGTTCAGTTCGTCAAAATGGCCATTGATTACATCATAAGAGAAATTACCGCTGACTTGCTTTCTTTTATTTAATTCAAGGTTCGCTGCCGCATCAACCGTTACTTTTTGATTATTCCCATTATTGCTGAAAATCAAATCAGATTGGGTAATACTAGCCTGGAAAGGCCCTAAATCAGCCTCACAATTGTCTACGATGTCTTTGATACTCCCCTCTAACAGCCCGCTCTCCCCATCCATTGATAAACTCGTGCTCCCGACATCACGAGGTTTGTCATCCCCGCAGTTAAAAGGCGAACCCGCTTTAAAATGAGCATCAAGGGAGATTTCGCTTCTTAAGTTAAACCCTGAATCACTGGCATTCGCTCCTAACGTTCCACCCAGTTCATCAATATAAAAGGTATAACCTTCAGCCAGATCGATCTGGCATCCACGCAAAACGGTAGCTGGGATATTGGCCGAAAAACTTCCTTTCTCAAAGTTGCCTTGGACATTTTGAATGGTTCGCGAGACCAAACAGGAAGGAAGAATGGTCCCCGTGCTGTCATCTTCCTCATCATCCGCTCCAAAATCAGGGAAATTAAAGTCGAAATCCATATTGAAACTCCAGTCACCTGTATCGTATTGACCAAGTTCATCTGGCGTCCATTTGAACAGCGGAAATGTAAACTTTGGCAAGCTAAAGCGGGTTGGTTTTATACCAAAACCGTTGATTTCTAATGGCTGATTTATGCCGAGGCCCTGGGCATCCCAATCCAAATCGGGAAATTCAAGTCCCTTGGAGGTTACATCGATTGAGGTAAGCGGAAGGACCCAGCCGTCCATTGCAGGGATAATCAGCGATCCATCCAGACCTATATCAAAATCCCAGTCCCCCGCACTGTTATAGGCAAGCGACTGTAAATCAACGTTGTTTAGCTTAAGTTTCATGAAGCCCAAGTCAAGCGGTGGGGCATACATACTACAGGAAGGCCTTACCTGTGAAATTCTGAAACCGTTTTCTTTACTTAGATTTACCTGCATGAAAGCAGAACAAGCTGCGGCCTGGTCCATACCAAAAGTGATATTACCCTGTGCATTCAGATCATAAGCAAACTGGTCAGTCCCAAAATCATAATCCATAGTTCCGCTGAGATTATCCAGTAGCAACTTTAGCTGAGCCGAATCCCCGACCAGTGAAACGGAAGCATCATCCGGGCAATTAAATACAGCTTGTGCCTGATCTTCAAGAACATTCAATTGCGTTACATCACAAGTAAATTCACCGTCGAATAAATCTACTTCTCCCCTGGCATATAACTGTCTAGCCGGAAAACTTGCTTCAAAATGATCAATAGTCAGTTTTACCGGATCTTTACCTGCAGTAACAACCCCATTGGGATTGTCAGCAACCAGGTGTCCGCTGAGTCCCTGGGAGGTAAGTTGAACCCAGCCGTTGGCTTCTGGCTCTAATCCATTGGGCAATTGCAGATTCCCGGTAGCTTGAACACCCTTTCCATAAACCCATCGTAGTTTGGTAAAATCGACAATTTGAGAAACTTGCTGGAAAATCGGGAGGTGAGTATTCACCCTATTCGCCAATACTTCTCCCCCGGTAATCGTGGGCTGCCCAGAACCCATCTTCCTAATTTTCAAACTCCTGACATTAACCGGGAACTCATAATTTTGTCCATCTTTGAGTTGTAAAGTAGCATCTCCATCCAGGATGTACGAATTAGCTTGTTCCCTAACATGTAACCTGTCAAGATTTATCAAGCTCGCAAATTCCGGGATTAAGGATATCTCAGAAAGATTTCTGATAGCTATAGGAGACTGGCCGACAGCACCCTTTTTATAGACGAATGTTCGAATCTGACTCGCGCCGTCATTTTTAAAAGGGAACGCTGTTCCCGAGGTGCTTGCTGTAACCTGCCAGGCGTATTCTTTGCCCTCTTCCAAGGGCAAAAACTCAGGGGTATAAATTAGGTTAACCTGATTTGTCAATGTTTTTTGGGCATATGCCCTGTTACTGTTCAATGCCTGGAGAGGGGTCTGCGTGTCAAGGACCTCGACGAGCAAAAAATGGTATTGGATATTGTATCCCTGTACACCGGCAACCGGAGTCCAGTTAAAAATGGGGGTATTAAGGGTAAGACTTGAATGGTCAGTGGGATTTAACAGAATCGGCGGCTGCGGATACCGTACAGTAAAGGGATTAACTGACGGCGGAGAAGATATCATCCCTGCATCTTTATCAGGTATGGGTTCAATACTTAAGGTATAATTCCCTTCAGGAATAGTCCCTTCCTGTACGAGTTGCGCCTTAATTTTAGAATCAACCTGGGAGATTACCTCTTTAAACGTTTGATTAAATGGCAGATCCTGGAAAATAGATGTAAAAACATAGGCCCCCGGTTGGAATTGCTTGGCGTTTGATGTTACATCAATAAGTTTTTCTCCATTACGTGACAGCTTAAAGCGAAACCTAAAATTAACCGGATTGGTATTACTGTTATTATATGTAAATATTACCTGATAACGACCATTGCGAAAATTTTGCTCAAACTTATCCGTAAAGGGTTCTTCGATAATGGGAGGAATGCCTGTGACGTTCACGCTTGTCATTCCTTGTGCATGGGCTTTTTGTGACAGTGCTAAAAAGCTCATCACAAATGCCATCATTAGAAATACACTGACCAAAAACCTAGGTATTCCGAAGTTTTTCGTTTTCATGGCCTGTTCTATATTCAAATAATTCAATTAAAATCGGTGTTGATAGTTAAGACTTGCTTCTAACTCAGCATAGGTACTGCTTCCACCTTCCAAAACATTGTTGGAGCGGCTTCTTACCGTCAGAGAGAAGGAATCCTTATCAGTCAACTGGTAATTTCCGGTTAGATTAAGCATCATCTGCCTGCTTTTAACTATTATGTCTCCTGCACTCATCCCCTTCATCGAAGTCTCACTTTCATTTTGATTGATTCCCCCGTTGAGATTCAAGGTGAGCTTTCGGTCAAAAAAGGAATAGCTAGCTCCTGCGTTACCACCCATCGTCGTATTTTTTGACGGTCCCGAGCTGTTCAACAAGAAATTACCCATGGCATTCAGAGCAAGACCTGAAGGAAATGTCAGACTGTAGGTGATAGATGAGGAATAGGTATTTGTTGTGAGGTCCGGCGATGAGCTAGTACTCCCCCCCTTGAATTTATTGCTGAAGTTAAAATAGGAGCCAGACAGTGATATATTGTGCGTTTTTTGGCCGGTCTGAAATGTTAAATTAGGCTGTAGCGTCAACGTGTGCGAAACCTGCTTTTGGTCCAACGCCGCATTTTGGGGATTTGTGACGGCACTTGTGTTAGTCGAAAAGTCATTGATCAATAAGTTATAGCTGCTATTGATCATGAATTTGTCGGTAAGCTGAACCTGAAGGTTTGTTGCTATACCCGTATTTCTTCGCGTTTGTAATCGACTGTTGAGCAAGTTATCTCTACCCAACATTATATTACTTTGAAGTGTTATTCTATTATCCAAGAATTGAAAAGAAGGACCGATGTTAATCTTCTGCTGATCATCCCTTATTCTCGAAGTACCCAAAGATCTAAAACCCGGCTGAATACGTTCATATCCGACCTGAAGCCCAAACTGATTTAAATTTAGTTGTGCCGAAGCCTTACCTGCATAATTTAGTCTCGAACTTACATGAGGCTGTATGATATTTGACAAAAAACGAGGCAGGCCAAGATCCGATATTGGTACTTCTGCACTGTTCAGATCACGGGTATAAGCTGATACCGTAACTTGGCTCTTGAGACTGAAGGTCCCGTCAAACAAAGAAATCCTGGCATCCGGAGTAAGTGTTAGATTCTCTTTGGGAGTAATATCTCCCGGATCATCCAACGACTTAGACCGGTCCAACGAATATTGAGAACTCAAATAAAAGTGATTCTCGCCTTCGCTTTCGAAACCTATTTTTCCGGCCATAGTCCAGCGTTCAAAAGCCGGTGACCGAAATCCCTGCTTCGAAGTTTGCGAAATACCTTTTTTTGAGCGCCCCCCAGAGAGCTCGAGTAGCCACATCCCGGGCTCTAACTTTATATATCCCCCCTTCAGGGTTGCTCCATTAAGCCCGTAATCAGAAAAATTCGGACTCACATTCCCGGCCTGTACTGTCAGCCATTTCCAGCTGGCATCAAAACTGATGTTATTCATATTCTGGCGGAACTTGGATTGATCCGTGGAGTAAAGCAGATTTAATCCGGAGCTGAAGCCAAATATGGAAAAATTAAGATTAGCTGTAGTTTGCAGGCTGGCCGGTGCCCTTCGATTTTGTATCCCCGATGCCGTATATGCATTTGCCGAAAAACCGATACTTCCTGAGGCCGTAAGAGGCCGGACATTGGAGCCTTCAAACAGCGGGTCGGTCTGGGCATTCACTGGAGAACAAAATCCAACAATCAATCCGACCATTAACATTATTTGAATTCGAAATGAGATAGTAACCCCGTTTAAATATTATGAACACTTTACCATATCTACGTAAA
>JASFMR010000054.1:0-24604 GCA_050117475.1 Balneolaceae bacterium
TGGTTGTTCTGTTTAGCCTTTTTTTAAGTGCTTCAATAACATCATCCACTCTTCCTTTTGGCACCAGGGAACGACGAATAGCAGTACATTTTTGTCCCGCTTTAACGGTCATTTCATCTGCAACCTCTTTTACAAAAAGATCGAACTCTTCCATATCCGGAGTGACATCGGCTCCCAATATCGAGCAGTTTAGAGAATCTGCTTCCAGGTTAAACCGTACATTTTTCGCAATAATATTCGGATTTGATTTCAGCTTTTGTCCGGTCTTGGCTGAACCTGTAAAGGCAATAGAATCCTGGCTGTTGAGATGGTCGAGGAGATCCCCAGGTTTATCAGCGGCAATAAATTGGATGGCACCCTCGGGTAATATATTGGAATCAATCATATCCCCAAACACTTTATTGGCCAGGTAGGACCCCGTTGGAGACGGCTTGATAATGGCGGGCATACCGGCAATTATTGTTGGAGCGAGCTTCTCCAACATCCCCCAAACAGGGAAGTTAAAAGCATTGATATGAATTCCAACACCATGATAAGGCACGCATATATGCTGCCCCACAAAGGTACCTTTCCGGGAAAGCCGCTCGTGACTGCCCTCAACATGGTAAGGGAGATCCGAAAGTTCAATGCGTGCTTTACTTGAAAGCGTAAACATACTGCCGATACCCCCTTCGATATCGATCCAGGAATCCTGCCGGGTGGCACCGGTGTGAGTTGAAAGCTTGTAATAGTCTTCTTTGCGTTCAATGAGATATTGAGCCAGAAATTTTATTTTAAATGCTCGTTCATGAATGGACATTGCCCTTAGCTGTGGGCCGCCTTTTTCCCGGGCATATTCGCAAGCCCCTCTATAATCCAGGTCTGATTCTATCATTTGTGCTACCGGTTCACCGGTTACCGCACTTATAAGGTCGGTCTCTTTGCCCTCATTAATCCATTCGCCTTTGATGTAACTTCTTACTTTCATAGAGATCCAATTTATTCATTAAACTAATTAGTCATTGAACTGCAACAATTCTTTTTCAACAGTTGTTTGGAAGAGAATTGACTATCAAACAGTCACTTTTTTCGATTTCCCCAGGTTTCGTATTTCATTGATTGACTTGATCGGCCGGCCGGCTCCTCCCTCAACGGTTCACATTTCTTTAACGAATCATGGAGTTGGCCTGGAAGTTGTTGATACAATTTTGTGCCCTCGGTTTTCCATTTGATCATTTCCTCACTAACATCCTTGACCACTTTTGCCGGATTACCAACCAAAAGCTTACGTGGGGGGATTTCCATGCCTTCCTTTACAAAGCTCAGTGCTCCAACAATACATTCTTCCCCCAGTTCCACCCGATCCATGACTACGGCGTTCATACCTACAAGGCAATTTCTTCCGATATGTGCCCCGTGTATTATTGCGCCGTGCCCGATATGAGCATTTTCTTCCAACACGACGGTTACCCCGGGGAACATATGGATAGTGCAATTTTCTTGAATGTTGCTGCCATCTTTAATTACAATTTTCCCCCAGTCCCCCCGAATAGCTGCGCCGGGAGCTATATACACATCTTTGCCAACCACTACATTGCCTGTTACAGCGGCCTGCGGATGTATATAGGCACTTTCGTGAACAACGGGTTTGTATCCTTCAAATTCGTAAACAGCCATAAATAAAGCTTTTTAACTTAAAGCATGCCGAAATAATCACAACGCTATGTGAAGGGAACAGTGATTTCTCAGCGTAAAACTTTGCATCCTCTGTTGTTAGTAATGTTATGCTTTTTCTAAAATTACTGCCATGCCTTGTCCCACACCAACGCAAAGCGTGCACAAAGCATATTGCTCATCTTTTTCATGAAGTTCAATTGCTGCAGTCTGCAGTAATCGCGCCCCTGACATGCCTAAGGGGTGACCGAGTGCAATAGCTCCCCCATTAGGGTTTACCCGTTCGTCATCATCGTCAATGCCCAGTTCACGCAGAACGGCCAGACTTTGTGCAGCAAATGCTTCATTTAGTTCTATGACTCCCAAGTCATCCAGCGTTAAGTCAGTCCGTTTAAGAACCTTCCTGGTTGCACCAACCGGCCCCATACCCATGATTCTGGGTTCCACTCCTACAACAGCAGATGCTACAATACGTGCCATGGGGTTCAGATTAAAATCCTTGATTGCCGAATCCCCTGCAATAAGCATAGCACATGATCCGTCATTGAGTCCACTTGCATTACCGGGGGTCACCGATCCGCCGTCTCGAAAAACTGCTGGCAGTGTACTTAAGATTTCTACTGTGGTATCAGGGCGAATAAATTCGTCTCTGTCAAAAATAATGGGATCGCTTTTACGCTGTGGGATTTCCACCGGCATAATTTCTTTTGCCAGCCGCCCGTTTTTGGTAGCTCTTGCGGCTTTTTGCTGAGACCAGGCAGCAAACTCATCCTGGTCTTTTCGACTCACCTTATATTTTTCTACAATGTTTTCGGCGGTTTCTCCCATTGCTTCACTACCATAGTTTTTATCCATCTTTGGATTCACGAAGCGCCATCCAAATGTTGTATCATGCATTTCTGTAGTTCCGGAATAGGGAGCCGATCCTTTCCCCAAAACCATGGGGCCCCTTGTCATATGTTCCATGCCCCCGGAGATGAACAGGTCTCCTTCGCCCACCTTGATAGACTTATACGCCATCACTGTACTGCTCATTCCCGAGGCACAAAGTCGATTAACCGTTTCTCCGGGTACCGAAGTGGGCAGCCCGGCAAGGAGGGCAGCCATTCGGGCTACATTCCGGTTATCTTCTCCCGCTTGGTTAGCGCAGCCAAAGATTACATCTTCGATGCGCTCTGGGTCAATATTCTGGTTACGATTCATTAATTCCTCGATGGTCATTGCCGCAAGATCATCTGCACGAATGGGGGAGAGGGCTCCACGCAATTTCCCTATGGGCGTTCTGATGGCATCGATAATATAAGCTTCAGGCATATCTGGGTAATTATTTATAAATCTTAAATATTGGGTTAGTTCTGCATAAGTTTTGAAGATGAAAAATGGATATAGAATACTTCTCTTTACTCATGAGAAATTCTTAAGTATCATCAAAATGTTGTTCTTCTGTTCTAAAGACGGTTCCTCGAAAGAGTGCTACTCGTTTATTATCCTGGTTTGTCACCACAACATTATATACAGCAATACGATTTCCGAGGCTAAGTTCTTCCGTTTTTGCTGTTAAGATATCCCCGGCCAGAACTTTTTTAGTAAATGAGATATTATTTTCAACCGCCAATGCTATCCGGCCATGACTATTTGAAGCGAAAGCCAAGGCACTGTCGGCCAGGGAGAAAGCCACCCCTCCGTGTGTCAAGCCAAAGCCGTTTACCATTTCTTCCCTGACTCGCATTTGTAACTCTGCGTATCCCGGCTTGATATCTTCAACTTCAATACCTAACCACAGGCTGAAAGCATCTTCAGCGAGCATTTTTTCAACAATTTTAAGTGCAAGTTTTTGTTTGTCCATTGAGCTTTTTTTAGCGGTCGCGTTTATTGGTTTTACGTTGGCTCTACTGACAGCCTAATGTGCATTAATAAAAAGTTTCATTGTTACGGACCTTTTGTTTTATCAAGGGATTTGGCCGATATCGATCTTCACGGTATTCCGTCTGTAGGGCCGACAGCCTATCAAGCACATTCGCCAGCCCAATTTCATCGGCCCATTTAAGCAATCCTTTTGGATAGTTAACACCCTTTGTCATAGCCAAATCTACATCTTTAACGGTAGCAACATTCATAAATACGGCATCGGCTGCCTCGTTAATAAGCATCGCAACAATACGATCAACAATTTTCTTTCCGAGCTCCCTATTCTTTTTGGGCTTGTGATTTTTGGCCTCCTCTCCATAATCGTAAAAACCTTTGCCAGACTTTTTACCGAGATATCCGGCCTCTACCATGCGTTTTTGGGTAAAAGAAGGTTTGAACCGTGGATCGTAAAAAAAATCTTCAAAAATTTTTTCGGTTACTTTGTAATTAACGTCATGGCCAATGAAGTCCATAAGCTCAAATGGCCCCATTCGAAAGCCACCGATTTCTTTCATGGCCCAGTCAATCGTGGGTACATCTGCAACTCCTTCTTCCAGTTGCCGAATGGCCTCGCTGTAGAACGGACGGGCAACACGATTAACAATGAAACCCGGTGTATCTTTAGCAAGGACCGTCGTCTTGTTCCAGTTATCAATTAAATTTCGAGCAATGGTGGTCACTTCACCAGTCGTGCTGATACCTGGAACGATTTCCACCAGAGGCATTAATGGAGCTGGATTAAAAAAGTGAATCCCCAGGAAGCGATTAGGTTTTTTAAGGACGGAAGAAATCGATGCGATTGAGAGAGAAGAAGTATTCGTTGCCAGGATACAGTCATGGGGAACGATGCCTTCTAACCGTGTAAAAACATCCTGTTTTATTTCAAGATTCTCAACGACCGCCTCAATAACCAACGTACATTCATTGAAATTGGTTACATCCTCCATAAAATGGATGCGCCCCATAATACCGTCCACTTCTTCCTGTGTCATTCGTTCTTTTTCAACTTGTCGTTGGAGGATTTTTCTCAGAGCATGTTTAGCATTTCCAAGTTGATCACTATAAGAATCATAAAGATATACCCGGTGCCCACAGGTCGAGGCTATTTGGGCGATTCCCTGACCCATAGTTCCGGCACCGATAACGCCAACGACGTCATCTTTTGAAAGAGACTTCGACATAAATACTATTTATTTTCCTTTGAATTTGGGTTTCCGTTTTTCCAGAAATGACTGAACGCCCTCCTTATAATCGTGCGTTTTACCGGCCTCGGTTTGTAAATCGGCTTCAACCTCAAGTTGTTCATCAAGGGTATTTACAAACGACTGGTTGATAGCCCGTTTGTAAAGTCCGAATCCTTTGGAGGGCATTATAGCCAGCTTTTGGCAGATCCTTCTTGCTTCATTTGTCAACTCGGCTGAATCAACAACTTTATAGATGAGTCCCATTTCAACTGCTTTCTGTGGCGAAATTTTTTCATCCAGAAGATACATGATATTTGCACGTTGTAATCCAACGAGACGGGGAAGTAAAAAGGTGCCTCCACTGTCAGGGATTAAACCGATTTTGCTAAAAGACTGAACGAAAAGTGCCTCGTTCGAAGCAATAATAATATCACAAGCGAAGGCGAGGTTAGCTCCGGCGCCGGCAGCCGTTCCGTTTACTGCACAGACAACTGGTTTTTCGAGATGCCGAATTGCTTTTATAATAGGGTTATAACTTCCCCGCACGGTTTCCCCCAATTCATATTCGTCACCCTTTGCGACAACCTCAGGCAGATCCTGTCCCGCACAGAATGCTTTGCCTTCTCCGGTTAGCAGTACACATCTTATTTCTTCATCTTTTTGGGCTTTCCCAAGTTCATCCCGAAGTTGATGGGCCATTGGCTCAATAAAACTATTCAGCTTATCCGGACGGTTAAGAGTAATTTCTAAAATGTTTTTTGTAACAGTTGTAGAAATAAATGAGCTCATAAATGGGTTTAATCTGTATTATCCGGATTACTTTTAATTCAGGAATTTTTTAGCCTTCTAAAGGCCTGTTCGCGCTTTTTATTAGTTAGTTGGCCTAAATGCATTTGAAATATTCAAAAGGTTCATCACAATCATTGCAGTAATATTGTGCCTTACAGGCGGTGGACCCAAATTCACTTTGTAACTCAGTATTCAGAGAATCACAATAGGGACACGGAACCTTTTTTGATTTCTCATCTAGCTTATTAAGGAAATCTTTACCGCTCTCTGCTTTCAGGGGTGGGGCAATTCCATATTTTTTAAGCTTTTTCTTTGCCTCATCAGGCATCCAATCCGTGGTCCAGGGTTCCGAAAAATCCTTTCTTATCTCATAATTTTGAATCCCATTAAGTCTGAGTTTTTTATGTATTTCATCCTCAATAGCCTGCATTGCTGGGCACCCGGAATAGGTCGGGGTTATTTTTATGATGAATTTATCGCCTACTAATTCCACATTTCTAGCAATACCGAGTTCAACGATGGTTAGAACTGGTATCTCGGGATCTGTGACCTCAGAAAGTAAGGCCCAGATATCATCTTTGTTATATTTAGCCAGTGCTTTCGACATTAGTACAAAAGACAATCATTTCATCATCTATATAACTCTTTATTCATCCTGGTTATTATTCCCATTTAGCATTTGGATACGATCTGCGAAGATGTTGCATCTCAGCCAAAAGATGCCCCAAATGTTCAGTGTGTAATCCCTTGCGTCCCCCTTCGGCCATAAACTGGTCAAAGTCGGGTACTTCTAATGTTGCTTCCTTGAGAATGCCAGCAACCAACTGTTTCCAGTCTGCAAAAAAACTTTGGGAATTAACGGCCAGTCCCTCTTTTAGAAGGAAATCATCTATCTCATCCATATAAAAGAGTTCTCCGGTATAAGTCCAGAGTTCATTAAAGGCATCCTGAATTCGCTGATGACTTTCGGTAGTTCCGTCGCCGAGGCGGAGCACCCATTCGCGGCTGTGACGAAGGTGATATTTCACTTCTTTGAAATGTTTCTGGATCATCCCGCGAAGTTGTTCATCTTCGACATCAGACAGCTTTTCGTATAGAAAATAACTGAATGTAGAAAACAGAAACTGTCGAGCAATAGTAAAGCCGAAATCCCCGTTTGGAAGTTCAGTAATCTTTAGGTTTTTAAATTCTACATCATTGCGGAAATAAACAAGGTCATCGCGATGCCTGCCCTTGTCTTCAACAGCCACAGCTTGTTCATAGAGAGAAGCGGCATGGCCAATATAATCCAATGCAATATTTGCTAATGCAATATCTTCTTCAAGGATGGGGCCATATCCACACCATTCCGACAGGCGATGTCCCAGTATCAGGCGGTCATCCGCCAGCCGTAGAAGGTATTCGAATAGGGCCTCCGTAGTTGTAAATGTCTTTGTAGTCATGATCTTCGTTTTGCTGCTCGGGGTACACTGTAAAACTGGGGATGCCGATACGGCTTGTCATTGGCCGGATCAAAAAACGGGCCGACGTCTTCCGGAGAAGATGCTGTAATTTGATTGCTGGGGACTACCCATATGCTCACGGCCTCGTTGCGCCGCGCGTAAACGTCCCGGGCGTTTTCAAGTGCCATCTCGGCATCTGGGGCATGTAAACTTCCTGCATGTTCATGTGGTTTGCCATCCTTGGGTTGAGTAAACACTTCCCAAAGCGGCCATTGCGTATCGTTACCAGATTGTTTGTTTTTGCTCATAAATCTTAACGTTGAGGTTTGTACTATCTACAAAGGGGCTTGTTTTGTTACGGTTTCAATAATCATAGACACCATCTTACTAGGATGCTTTTTCTTCGCTAAGTTTTTTCTTTCTGGCATACTCTTCAGCGGCTTCGCGGACCCATTTCCCATTTTCATGGGCTTGACGGCGAGCTTTCATGCGTTCGCGATTCATCGGGCCGTTGCCGCGGACAACATTCCAAAATTCGTCCCAATCAATTTCACCGAATTCCCAATGACCGGTTTCTTCATTGAATTTGAGATCCGGATCCGGAAGTTCAATTCCAATGGCATGAGCCTCCTGAACATGACGATCTACAAAGCTTTGTCTGAGTTCGTCATTTGTTTTTGATTTTACTCCCCATTTAATAAGCTCTGCACTATTGGGAGATTCGTCATCATGCGGGCCAAACATCATCAGGGTGGGCCACCACCACCTATTCACGGCATCCTGCACCATTTCCTGCTGTTCAGGTGTTCCCTCGGCCATGGTAGCAACCATTTCGTACCCCTGCTTTTTATGGAAACTCTCTTCCTTGCAGATCCGAACCATAGCGCGGGAATAGGGACCGTATGAACTTCGTGCAAGCATAGTTTGATTAATGATAGCTGCGCCATCAACCAGCCAGCCAATGACAGCTACATCCGCCCAGGAAAGTGTAGGATAGTTAAAGATACTCGAATACTTAGCTTTCCCATTTAACAAGTCGTCAATGACTTCCTGCCTGCTTGCTCCCAGTGTTTCGGTTGCACTGTACAGGTAAAGGCCATGTCCGGCTTCATCCTGAACTTTGGATAACAATATCATTTTTCGGCGTAAGGATGGAGCACGGGTAATCCAATTGCCTTCCGGTAACATGCCGACAATCTCAGAATGTGCATGCTGCGACATCATTCGAATAAGTTGCTTTCGGTATCGCTCAGGCATCCAATCTTTTGGTTCGATTTTTTCGCCGTTATCGATACGCTCCTGGAATTGGTTTAGGCTGGTTTCTTCATTCATGGCAGTGAAAATTTCGTGAAAACTTTTGCAGCTCGAACATATACATGAACGTGAAATTAAACAAATACATTCATGCAATATAACAGCTTCGAAACGTTAAATTACCAGAAATAAATATAGTTTCGAATCAATTTGAGCGCTAATGTACAGGATACTATATTAAGGTAATGAAAAAGTTAATGAAAAAATTTGCAAGGTAAGATTATGGGAGTAAAAGTCGATAAAACGGCAACATTGGAACGCCCAGTTGAGGAAGAATTTGATGATCATCTGGGATTGCAGGATGTCGATTATATTGAACATTATGTCAATAATGCCAGGCAGGCATGTCACTTTTATCAGACTGTATTCGGTTTTGAATTGAAGGCATTCAGCGGGCTTGAGACCGGAATCCGGGACCGCGTTTCTTATTTATTGGAACAGGGTAATATCCGTTTTTTGATGACGGCCCCCCTTAGCAGCAGTTCACCTATAGCCGAACATGTAGCACGGCACGGTGATGGTATCCATGATATCGCAATGCATGTTGAGGATGTAGACCGTGCTTATAATGAGACGTTGAAACGAGGAGCAAAAGGGGTTGAAGAACCGCATGATTTGGAAGATGAATATGGTAAGATTCGTCGAGCCGCAATTTCAACCTATGGAGAGACTATTCATACCTTTATTGATAGGTCTGAGTATGACGGTCTATTCATGCCGGGTTTTCAGCCGGCCGAATCACCCTTGCAGAACATTGAACCGGTAGGAATTCAGTTTGTTGACCATTGTGTTGGAAATGTTGAAAAAGGAAAGATGAATAAATGGGTAGATTTTTATCGTGATGTCATGGGTTTTACCCAGTATATCCATTTTGATGACAAAGATATCTCTACCGAATATTCCGCTTTAATGTCCAAAGTAATGGCCGGTGGACGAGGAATGATCAAATTCCCGATCAATGAACCAGCAGAAGGTAAGAAAAAGTCTCAGATCGAAGAATTTTTGGATTTTTATGAAGGGCCCGGAGTACAGCATATCGCTCTTCTGACTGGAGACATTATCAAAACGGTAAATCAATTGAAAAGTCGAGGGTTGGAGTTTTTACATGTGCCTACGACTTATTATGAAGAGTTGGAAAATCGAGTGGGCAAAATTGATGAGCCCATCGAGAAGCTTGAGGAGCTCGGAATCTTGGTAGATCGCGACAATGAAGGGTATTTGCTGCAAATATTTTCAAAGCCGGTTGTCGATCGTCCGACACTTTTCTTTGAAATTATTCAAAGGAAAGGAGCCAGGGGCTTTGGCAAGGGAAATTTCAAAGCACTTTTTGAAGCAATTGAACGCGAACAAGACCGACGTGGAAATTTGTAATGAAAAGGCCTCAGTTGTCAGATCAGCTTAAACGGCTGAATACTGAATAATGAGGGCTGAAAACCAATATTAAGATATTGGCTGATGTGATTATCTGTAATTTCTGTAATTCAAACTAAAAGGAACCAGCCATGATTTATCATCAATTGGGAAAAATCCCGCACAAACGCCATACACAGTTTCGTCGGCCTGATGGTGAACTTTACCAGGAAGAGCTTTTCGGAGCCGAAGGCTTTCACGGCAGTTCTTCGCTTTTGTACCATCACAACCCTCCGACGCGTACCTTCAAGGTTGAAAAGGGAAAGGAAATTAAAATTGAGCAATGGGATGAAGGCATCCTGCGTCATCACCACTTAAGGACTGCCAATGTTGCGGAAGGCGGTGACCCGGTTATGGGGCGAAAAGTGCTGTTATATAACAATGATGTACAGATTGGAGTAGTGCGGCCTACCGAACCCATGAATTATTTTTATAAAAACGGGGAGCACGACGAGCTGCTTTTTATCCACGAAGGCGAAGGGTATGTACAAACGATGTTCGGCAAACTCGATTTTGGGTATGGGGATTATCTGTTCATTCCCCGCGGTACGATCTACCAAATGGTTTTTGAGACCGAAAAGAATCGAATGCTGACTGTTGATTCAACTGGTCCAATCGATGTACCCAAACGTTATCTTACTGCCAAAGGGCAGTTCCAGGAACATAGTCCGTATTGTGAAAGGGATATACGTCGTCCTGAAGGACCGGTTTTTGTCAATCGGGAAGGGGAGTTTGAAGTCCGTATAAAGAAACAGGGGCGTTACACCTCATACTGGTATAAACATCATCCCTTTGATGTTGTTGGCTGGGATGGTTATTTGTATCCTTGGATTTTTAATATCAAAGATTTTGAACCCATTACTGGGCGTGTTCACCAGCCGCCTCCCGTCCACCAGACTTTTGAGGGGCCCAACTATGTGGTGTGTTCTTTCTGCCCGCGCAAATTCGACTATCATCCCAAGTCTATTCCGGCACCGTATGCCCACTCAAATGTAGATTCAGACGAGGTGTTGTACTATGTGGAAGGTGATTTCATGAGTCGTAAAGGAGTTGAGGAGGCAAGCATAACACAGCACCCCGGCGGCATTCCGCATGGACCACATCCCGGTAAGTATGAAGGTAGTATCGGAAAGGAATTCACCGATGAATATGCCGTGATGATCGATACCTTCCACCCATTAAACCTGACAACCGAAGCCAAGAAGCTGGATGATGATAATTATCCATATTCCTGGAATGAGGAAGCAGAGCCTGATGAGGTGGAAGCCGAGGAGTAAAATCGTGAATATTTTGATGACAAGCCCGGTATCTACAAGGATGCCGGGCTTTTTGTTTGTGCTAAATATCTGATTTTTATTGCCTTATATGATTTTAATACGTACTATATACAAGTAAATGTTTAAGGTTTTACCTATCTGAATGCCTTAATTAAAAGGGATTTGAGTCACGAGAGTATAAAAATTGAAAAAGATGAAACGACTTCGCATTGGGATTATAGAACTGCTTGCAAACTCACCGGCTGATACAATGTATTCCCGTATAATGCGAGTCAACTCTGCCAGTATTATGCCCCAGGTTATTGCAGTTTGGCTGGAAGAGGCGGGGCACCAGGTTTTTCTGACTCATTATTCGGGTTATAAAAATTTATATGACGAACTACCCGAAGATCTCGATATCATTTTCTTCAGTGCATTCACAACAAGTGCCTGTGTTGTTTATGCCCTAAGCAACTACTACCGTTCCAGGGGGATCCCAACTGCTATCGGCGGTCCGCATGCACGCTCATATCCCGAGGATTCCTCTAAATACTTTGATTATGTTATCGGATTTGCCGATCGGAGTTTAATCGAAGATGTTGTGAAAGAAAGACGATTATGTAATAAGGGAGAATTGGGAGTATATATGTCTGCTTCTCGTCATCCGGTGGATTTGCCTGGGGTACAGGAGAGATGGAAGCACATCGAAAGGATGTTAAAACGGGCTCCTTTTCTGAAGGTTGTACCTATGATCGGGAGCTTGGGTTGCCCGTATAAATGTAGTTTCTGTATCGATTCTGTAGTCCCTTACCAGCCGCTTTCCTATGAAAAAATTAAAGTGGATCTTCGTTTTATCCGGACTAAGCTAAAGAATCCTGTTGTAGGATGGCATGACCCCAACTTCGGAATCCGCTTCGATAATTATCTCGGTGCTATCGAAGAGGCAGTTCCGCAGGGGAGCGTTCGATTTATTGCAGAAAGTTCACTTTCGCTGTTAACAGAGGATAACGTAAAGCGATTGCAGCGAAATGGATTCCGGGTAATGCTCCCGGGAATAGAGTCATGGTTTGATCTGGGTATAAAATCCCGGATGAAAAAGACTATTGGATTGGAGAAGGTTCACCGGATTTCTGAGCAGATCAACATGATTCAAGAATATATACCATATGTACAGGCTAATTTTGTGTTGGGACTTGACAGTGATGAGGGAGAGGGGCCTTTTGAATTAACCAAAAGATTTGTTGATCTATGTCCGGGGGTATTCCCAACTTATAATCTTTTAACTGCCTACGGAAGAAGTGTGCCGCTGAACCTTGACTATCAATCTGCCGGACGTATGATTCCCATTCCCTTTCCCATGTTGAATAATGACAGTGCAATGAATGTTCGCCCCAAGAACTACAAATGGCCTGAATTCTTTGGTAACCTGAAAGATCTGTTGGAATATACTTTTTCACGGAAGTCCATCTTCAGGCGTTTCTCAAGTAACAGGGGATTCTCAATAAAGATGATGAATTATTTTAGGGCGAATACCCAAGGGAAACGCCATATTCAGTATTATGCAGAGCTCATCGAGATGTTGGAGAAGGATGGCAAGTTAAGGGCCTTTTTGGAGCAAGAAACGACAGACATTCCCGCTTTTTTTAGCGATAAGATTTTGACATCACTCGGACCTTTGGCAGAATGGCTACCAGATAAGGGGCTGGAACATGATGCATACGCCTATCTTAAAGCTGTCAATTCCGGAACGGATGAATTTTACCAACCAGTTTAAAGCTCATTAATAATTTAGGAAGATAAAAAATTATTAAACCCCTATGAGCAAGCTTATTAAATAATTATGGTTACCGGGATAGTAAACTTCTTACAACAGCATACCAATCGAAGTTTTGACGAAGTAGATATAAACTATGGCGATTTATACTTTTAAGATACAGTAGGTTTAAGTGTTACTGGATACTGGATCAGAGCCTCTGAAATCCCAGATGCAAAAGCATCAATAATTAAAGATATCTTAAACTTTAAAAACCGGTATTGTGGAACAGGATATCCGTTTTTGCGCGGCTTCTGATGGCATTCGCATAGGTTATGCTGCCATGGGCAATGGGCCGCCACTCGTGAAAGCTGCAAATTATTTAACCCATTTGGAACATGATCGCAAGGGTCCGGTGTGGAAACATTGGCTAAAAGAACTTTCTCAACAACATACGTTTATAAGGTATGATGCCCGCGGTTGTGGGCTTTCAGATCGGGATGTTTCTCAGTATTCTATGAATGCTTGGCTTAGGGATCTTGAATCTGTTGTGGATGCCCTGGAACTAGAGGAGTTCCCGCTGCTGGGGATATCACAGGGGGCTTCCGTGTCGATCGCATATGCTGTTAAGCATCCTGAACGAGTAAGTCACTTAATTTTATACGGAGGATACGCGAGAGGGCGATTTAACAGGGGAGTGGACTCCAAAAATGAAGAGGAGGCAGAAACGTTGCTCAAGATAATCCGGATTGGCTGGTGTAAGGAAAACCCGGCATTTCGGCAGTTATTTACTACAATGTTGATACCAGAGGGAGATAGAGAACAGATTGATTGGTTGAATGAATTGGCTCAAATATCTACTACTCCGGATAATGCAGTAGCCATGGAACGGGCATTTTATCATATTGACGTGACCGATTTAGCTAAAGAAGTTACAGTTCCAACTATGGTTTTGCATGCCCGCAGCGATGCGTGTATCCCTTTCGAGGAAGGACGCTTGCTTGCTAAGCTAATTTCTGGAGCCCGGTTTGTTCCGCTGGAAAGTAGAAATCATATCCTGCTTGAAGATGAGCCTGCTTGGGACCGGTTCTTATCGGAAATAAATGCTTTCCTTGGGAGTGCACGATTGTCTAAACGCGAAAATAAAAATCCACAGAAAATATTTCCGGAATTGACCCCAAGAGAATTTGAAGTTCTGGAATTAATTGCAAAGGGGTTTCAGAACGATGAAATTGCTGATCAGCTTTTTATCAGTCCCAAAACTGTACGGAACCACAATACACATATCTTTAGCAAGTTGCAGGTCTCTTCTCGTTTCAAAGCCATTGTCCTTGCTCGTGAATCCGGGCTTGGGAGAGATAAATAATAAAGTCTCAGCTTCAAGTTTTTCTATATGAGGTTATATAAAATAACCCTTTTAATTTCTTCTACTTAGTTTTTCAGCAGCCTCCAATGCTTTATACACATTCACTTCTCCGTCGGAGGCAGAAAGTTCCGAGAATGGTTTTGTTTCTTTGTTATTGGGATCCCCTTCATTAGGTACAATTACTCGCAGTTGGGGATATTTTATTGTGCTCTGCAAAATAATTTTTTTTACCTGTTCAGGTGTCAGGTTCGGGTAATAAGCCATAATCAGGGCTGCCGTACCGGCTACAACCGGCGATGCCATACTGGTACCGTCTTCTCGCTTATATTCGTTGCCTGGAACAGTTGAGTAGATATCGACCCCCGGGGCAAAAAGGTCGACGGTTTGATCCCCGTAATTGCTAAAATTTGCAACAAAATCTTCATTGGGTTTCCAAGTGTTGGCTCCAACATTTATCCATAGAGAGGCTGTTTCCCCCTCCAGGTTTTTGCCATAACGGTCAGTAGGGAAATCAGGTGTTATATCAGTATTCTGTGCTTCATTTCCGGCTCCATGTACCATCAGTACCCCATGCTCATCGGCATACTTGATAGCTGCATCTACCACTTTTTTATCCGGCGAATATCCCTTTCCAAAACTCATATTGATAATATCGGCTCCATTATCCACTGCATACCTGATGGCATTTGCTACGTCCTTGTCTCTCTCGTCTCCATCCGGTACAGTGCGGATAGCCATAATTTTGGTATTTGTGGCTATACCTTTAATGCCAATTCCATTGGAGCGCTCAGCGGCGATGATTCCAGATACATGAGTACCGTGAAAAGGATCTGGACCCGTAACATCATTGTTACCATAAATTCGTTCCGTTTTATCTTCATAATTGTCGCCCACAATCTGGCGTGTATGGAAATCAGGATTATAACCGTATTTGGCCCGATTATAAATCTGTTTTTTCTGGTCGGCTATAAGGGTTGAGTCAATGTCATTCTCCATGACATAGCTCATCACGTTTTTGGCGAAATTAAGCTGCTGGTCGGTTGGCTGAAGATTTTGAACCTCCTCATATGTATAAGTGCTGTCGCCGAAATGCTGAGTTAAGATAGCTTTGGCTTGTGCTACACTTTGTTCCAGAGATTCAATATTCTGGTATTGGGTCAGCAGCATTCTAACTTTCTTCTCATATTCGGAACTGATTTCCTTGTACCGAGAATATCCCTCCATCTCTTGTGAATTAAGTTGGGTCGTATCCACGATGTTGCTAAACTTTTTATGGAGTCTCCTGTAGATTCGCGTTAGTTCAAAAGTGTCATGGTCTACATTTTTTCCATCCGCCCCTCCGATGAAATTCCAGCCGTGGATATCATCTATATAGCCATTTTGGTCATCATCCCTGTTATTATTCGCTATTTCATTCTCGTTTGTCCATATTACGTTTTTTAAATCTTCATGATTGATATCGACCCCGCCATCAATTACAGCGACAATAATTTCTTTCTTGGGAGATTTTTTATTGAGAAGTGTATTGTAGGCAAGCTCGCTGCTGATTCCCCGGAATTGTGTCTGTTGTTCATCCAACTGGTGCCAGTCCTCAGGTGGTTCCAGAAGAGTTGAGAAATCTATGGGCTCACTTTTGGAGCTTTCTGGCTGTGTAGTGGTTGTTTTTTGAGTTGTGGAGCAACCATAGAAAAGGACAGCTAAAAAAACTATTGGTATGATTCGCTTATTCATAGAGTCAAAGCTTTTATGGGAAGAAATAAATATTCTGGTTATTTATTTGCTTGTTTTCATTTTATCTACTGAATTGAGAAAACGATCTGCCGCAGCTTTGAGGGCTGATTGTATTGATTCTGTGGCTGTAGTGTTGAGCCAACTTCCGGCATCGCTTTTGTAGAAAACCATGAATTTTTGAAGTACACTATTATCAAGGTTATGGTACATCACAAGTAATTTTTTCAACACCTCTTTGTTCATTTGAGAGGCCATCTGATCACGATAATTACTGACAAAATTATCAACCTGGGCATCGCTGAAAGATTGCTGGTTATTTAATTTACTGAAGGCTATAACCATAGCCCGAAACATTATGGCATTGGCATCTACTTCTGACTTAGCCGCAGCAGTATAATGAGCCAGCGAATCAATAAGATTGGTACGTTCTTCAGAGGGCGGATCTTGTTCAAGTTCATATTTATTGACTACACGGTTTCGTATGCCCTGCAGGGTATAATATTCTTTCCGGGTTTCCAGTACTTCCCTACTAGGATTGGAATCAGCCCACATTAAAACAGAATCGGCATGGTCGGAGTTGTATCTTTGGTTGAAAGAGTTGTGAACCTGTTTTAGCATTTTATCCATCTCAAATGCCTGTAAGAAGAGCTCCATCAAGTGCTTATTTTGATTGGGATCAAGTCCGAACGGATTCTGTGAAAATTGAGAATGGAAATCCCGTGTCCATTCGTCCAGTTGGCGACCAAGACTGGTTTCGTCAATAATTCTATAAATTTTGTCGGATTGATTCTTAGCGATTGTATTTTCCTGGCCAATCGATATGAACGGTAAAAGAACAAAAAATATAAACGTGATTGATCGGGAGATTAGAGTCATTATTTGAAGATTAATAAAAATTGATATCTACTGCTAAAAAACTAAGCATTATTAAGTTACGCGGAAAGAAAACATTTTGTGAGGTTGTTTTTTTGAATGAAGGTAATCTTTTAAGCTGTTTATTATTACCTCATTACTGAAATAAATGAGGTAAAAAGATCCTAAATAAGAAACAAAATTTATAAAATCAGAGTATTATACCTTCCTATAAAGATATATTTTTTAATGGCTTATTAACATAAATGAGATGTGTGATGAAGCGATTGTTAATTTCTGATTTTCATATAAGAACACTGGTATTGGGGCTAATAGCTGTTTTGACAGCTTGTAATCAAAAAGCCGGGAATGGGAATCTATTTGCTGAACAGATGGCCCCTCTGCTTGACGGTATGGGGGATTATCATTTTGATATTTCTACCAATGATACATTAGTTGCTAAATATTTTGATCAGGGTATTATGCTGACCTATGGATTTAATCATGCTGAAGCGGAACGATCATTCCGGCAGGTGGTCCTCTTAGACCCTAAAAATCCAATGGCTTGGTGGGGTATCGCTTTGGTTCAGGGGCCAAATATTAATCTGCCTATGCAACCGGAGGCGATTCCCAAGGCTTGGGAAGCTTTGTTGAAAGCCCAGGAGCTTAAAGATAATGGTACCCAGCGGGAGCAGGACTATATCGATGCTTTGGCTAATCGTTATTCGCAGAATCCGCCTGAAGATCGCACTTACTTGGATGAGGCCTATGTTACTGCAATGGGCAGGCTTGCCGAGAAATATCCGGATGATCTGGATGCCTGGGTATTATATGCGGAAGCTATGATGAATCTACATCCTTGGGATTATTGGACAAAAGAAGGTCAGCCGCGCCCGTGGACACCAAAAATACTGGAAACCCTTGAATATGTTATTAAAAGGAATCCTGATCATCCAATGGCTAACCATTTATATATTCATGCAATTGAGGCTTCGAAAAATCCGGAGAAAGCCTTGCCCAGCGCTGAGCGGTTGGGGAAGGCTGTTCCAGGCGCAGGGCACCTGGTTCATATGCCCGCTCATATTTATATCAGGGTAGGCATGTACCATGAAGGAACTCTTGCCAACGAGCGAGCTGTAAAGTCTGACAATGAATATGTTACACAATGTCATGCACAAGGTATCTACCCGCTGGGATATATTCCCCACAATCATCATTTTCTGTGGGCAACAGCAACCCTGGAAGGCAGAGAGCAACTCAGTCTTGATGCGGCACAGAGTACATCTGATCTAGTTGACGAGCAGGTAATGCGTCAGCCGGGCATGGGGCTCCTCCAGCATTACTGGGTTATTCCGTTGTATGGCTATGTACGTTTTGGGAAATGGGATGCTATTCTTAATTATCCCAAGCCTGATGATGAATTACTCTATCCCAGGGGAGTGTGGCATTATGCCCGGGGAATGGCTTTCCTCGCAAAAGGCGAGTTCGACAGAGCAACTTCTGAGTTGAAACAAGTCGAGCTGATTGCTGCCGATGATACTCTTCAGGAAGTGGTTATATTGAATAATGCCCAGAACCTGATGCAAATAGCTGATAAGGTTTTGGAAGGCGAAATTGCCGCAGCTAATAAAGATTATGATACTGCAGTAAGGCTACTGGGGGAGGCTATAGATCTACAGGATGGATTACAATATAACGAGCCTCCGGATTGGTTCTTCCCGGTTCGACATAACTTGGGAGCCGTCTTACTGGAGGCCAACAGGCCAGTGGAAGCGGAAAAGGTTTTTAAGGAGGATTTGGAGGAATTTCCTAAAAACGGCTGGTCACTTTACGGACTTATGAAAAGCCTTCTAGCCCAGGGAAGAGAGTCCCAAGCGCTACTAGTGAAAGCTCAATTCGAAGAAGCTTGGAAATACTCTGATATCCAACTTACTTCGCCTCGTATATTGGTGCCTCCTGATAAGGTTCTGGGTTATGCTGTCCCAAAGAGTACAAAAAGCTAGCTAGGCAAAAAAAATCGATTTTGGCTAAGAAAACGTAGATTGGGATCTCGTAATATCATAAATTAAAAAAGCGATTAATGCAGGGCACTTATTTTATTTATTACCGTTTTGGTTTTCACCCGTCATCGGGACAAAACGAACCGGTATCTTACGCTCTATATGAACCTTCCCATCTTTGGACTTTGTGACTTTTGTCAGTTGCTGGGTTTCACTTATATCACCGATGGGCATAACCATGATACCACCCGGTTTTAGCTGGTCTATAAGAGGCTGGGGTATATGTTCAGCTGCCGCAGTTAAAATTATGGCATCATAAGGTGCGTGCTCGGGCCATCCCTTATATCCGTCGCCTATCCTGGTTTTTATGGTAGCGTATCCCAGCTTTTCAAACCGGAACATCGCCTCGTTTGCAAGATCTTCAATAATTTCAATTGTATACACATAAGGAGTGATTTCGGATAAAACCGCAGCCTGATAGCCGCTTCCGGTACCTATTTCCAGTACTTTTTTACCGGCTGCAAGATCCAGAATCTGGGTCATGTAGGCAACGATATAAGGTTGGGAGATAGTCTGCCCGTGTCCGATTGGTACAGGGATGTTTTGATAGGCAAATTTTTGATACTGTTCCGGAACAAACATATGGCGAGGCACATGACGCATGGCATCCAAAACTTCAGGATCGGATATTCCATGTTTTTCAATATTTTTTTTCACCATCTGGTATCGTTCTTGTCTCCGTTCTGAAAAACGAGGGCGATGCCACGTCAGCGTATCGTGATTTATACTTTTGGTAAAGTTGTCCTTCATTGCCAATGGCTGTACCAATTGCGCTCTTCCATCAAAAGGAAAGGTTAAAGTTATTGTTACCGCAATTATGATACTATTTAATTTCATGGTCTTATGGGATAATTCAGAACTTTTAAAGAAAACGAGCCATCCTCTGTGTTTAGTTCATTGTTTAAAACGATACTTGCCTTTCCGTGTTTCATAAACTAAAATTCGACAAACTATAATAGCAAACTAATCATAGTTTAGATGGATTTTAAAATGCTTCGGGAAAAAATTGATCATGCACGCAGCTTAACAAATAAATTGCCGGACCTACCATATGGTGATTTCCCGGAGCTTCTGCAAGAACGAGCTGAAAATGAACGAGGTTTTCTAACCTATATCGATGAAAACGATCAGCGTATTGAATTCAGTTATAAAACATTTTATGAAAAAGTTGTGGGTTGTGCACGTTTTTTGCAACACAAGGGATTAAGTCACGGTGATCGCATTGCAACTGTTTCACATAATCATTGGCATACAGTGATTCACTATTTCGCAGCTTGGCTGTTGGGACTGGTGGTTGTTCCTGTCAATTTGGGGGAAGATGACGAGCGTATTGCATACATCCTCAAGAATGGAAATGTTGAATTGGCGTTTGTGAGAACCGACTACAGGGAACGCCTTCGAAAGATACTTGAATCCTATGATAACCTGAAGCACATTGAATGGATTGTGTGTGAAGAGGACGTAGCCAATTTTACCAGGGAGGAGGGAGAATTGCAGCTTGAAAATAACTCTTTAGGTGAATCCGAAGCGTTGATCGTTTTTACCTCGGGAACTACCGGCGCCCCTAAGGGAGTGGTTTTAAGTCAGCGAAATTTGCTTGAAGATGCTCGAAGTATCTCCGATTGGCATGGGATTGATGACAAAACCAGGATGATGTGTGTGCTTCCCATCCACCACGTTAACGGCACAGTGGTAACTTTGATAACACCTTATTATGCAGCAGGATCAACAGTTTTAAACCAGCGTTTCCACACTAAAAGATACTTCCCGCTTATTAAACAAGAAAATATCCACATTGTAAGTATGGTACCGACCCTGCTGCAGTTTTTAAACAATTACTATGAGGGGCGGAAGCGGCCTGAAACACCGACCCTTCGCCATGTTATTTGTGGGGCCGGGCCCCTGACGGTGAAAGTCGCTGAGACTTTTGAAAACCGTCTGGGCGTGCCAATTATACACGGATATGGTCTTTCTGAGACCACATGCTACTCCTGTTTTGTACCGGTAGATATTAATCGGGAGGAACATAATAAATGGCGGAGTGATTTCGGATATCCCAGCATCGGTGTCCCAATTCCTGCTAACGAGATGGCAATTCATGATGAAGACGGAAATGCTCTTTCAGAGAAAGAACGGGGTGAAATTGTTATTCGCGGGGTGAACGTAATGATAGAATATTATAATAATAAAGAAGCCAATGAAGAGACCTTTAGGCATGGCTGGTTTCGAAGTGGAGACGAGGGGTTTTATATTAATGACAAAGACGGGAAACCCTATTTTTTTATTACGGGGCGTTTAAAGGAAATTATTATACGCGGCGGTGTTAACTTGGCACCGCTTGAAATCGATGAAGTAATCAACAAGGCCCCGGGTGTAAAAGCAGGTATTGCGGTGGGATTTGAAAATGATTGGTATGGAGAAGAAGTTGGAGCGTATGTAAAGCTTGAAGAAGGGGCTGAGAAAAACAGCGAAGCAATTATTGATTATTGTCAAGAGCACCTGCCGTTCAGCAAATCTCCCAAAGTAGTAGTTTTCGGCGATCATATACCGGTAACTTCCACTGGGAAGTATCAGCGACGCAAAGTGACACATCTTTTTGAGGAGTGGAAGGATGTACAATTCAGGAAAAGTTAGGAACAGGGATAACAACTGCTAAAAGTCATTGTTTTACTAAGTTATTCAACCGTTGATCAGTTTTCGAGCGTATTATTCACAATAAAACTTGCTCCTTTCTTCGTTAATGAGTAAAGTTTAAAAAAGTTCAGATGTACCGGTCAACCTAGTTTTCGGAGGTTCCCATGAGCAAATCTACATTGAATTTGGATCAGTTCACTAATGTTCAAACAGATTTGGAAATACGGCAGTATAAGATATTGGCAGGATTAAAAAAGATATCCGATGATTTTAAACAAAATAAAATTTATCCCCATCTCAGCCACCTCATAGAGCTCCATTCTACCCTTAGCGATATTTTAAACCGTCTACAGGATTTAAGAAATGAATTTCCAAAGCGAATCAAGAAAATTGATTTCGTAAACCAGGTGATTGAGCAGGAAGTGGTATTTGTAGACGGATCCGACCTCAGTAAGGTGGAAGACCTGATAGATTGGGCCTTGCCGCATATTATGGCAAAGATAGAAGAAGGAAAGGCTATATATGAATTTGTAAATGAGGAAATCAAACTTGAGGAAGTTGGTATCATACCCAGTTATACTGACGAGGGATACTTTTTTGTACCTGACAATGAGGAATCAAAGTTGCTGCTTTTTCAATATGAGGTTTCGATTTTTAAGAGCTCGAATGACACCTACCGTTCATTGAAGACGGGTCTCCTGAAAGCACTTGAGAAGGGACAGGTTCATATGTCACCCAATGCCATTAAACTGGATTTGATCAATGAAAACAGGCATTTGCCCAACCCGGCAACCTATGCTTTTAATACTGATTTGTACTTTCCTTTTAACGAAACTATTTTCCCGATAACAAAGCGCAAATTACTTCAACAGCTTTATGCTTGAGTGGTGAACTCATTTCCCAGATTCTGCCCGTTCATGGTTGCACTTACAATTCATTTACAATAGCCAGTGTACATCGTGAGACACAAACAAGCTTGTCTTTATTTGTGTAGATTTTTGTTTCCCAAAGCTGGGTTTGCCGTCCAATATGAATGGGTATTGAGATTCCCATCACACTGCCTCCCTTTCGTACCGGTCGCACATGATTGGCATTGATCTCCACGCCAACGGCCGTTTTGCCTTCTTCCTGTATATTCAGCCAGGCACCGATCGAGGCTAGTGTCTCGGATAAGGCTACGGAGGCACCTCCATGCAGCAAACCGAAGGGTTGTATACTGTTTTCATTGACGGGCATTGTGGCTTTTATTTCATCTGTTTTAAACGAAGTGAACGTTATACCAAGGGCATCTCCCATGTTTTTTTCGGAATTCAGTAGTTTATTGACCCGTTCTCTGAGTTTAGGTTGGATATACATAAATGTTTCTGTTACAATTAGTTAGTGAGGCTAAGATACCGAATGTCTGCCATTGTAAAAATAAAAATAGACTTTTAAATAACTGGCAAACGTTTAAATTATGTAGTGTAATATCATCATTATTCATTTAATGGAGAAAAATTATGGACTACGATCCGACGACTATTATAGGTGAGGTTGATATCGGTTTGGAAAAGCACGACAAAGAGGTGCTTATTGGTACCAAACGTAATGGTGAGTGGATTAAAACCGACAAGGAGGAGTTTAGGGAAAAAGTTCGGAATTTTGCTCTGGGCTTGTATGAGCTGGGGATTAGAAAAGGAGATCGTGTCAGTCTTCATTCTGAAAACAGTGCCGAATGGCTTATTTGTGACCAGGCTATTCTATCGTTAGGAGCGGTAAATGTACCTATTTACACTACACAGCCGGGAGAACAGATTAAGTATATCCTGGAAAATTCAGAGACGAAAATACACATCGTTTCGAATGACGAGCTTTTTTCGGATACTAAACCGGTAATCAACAATATTGCCAGTGTTGAGGCGATAATCTCAATTATGGGTTCTAAGCATGATAAGCTTAAAAGCTTTGAAGCGGTCTTAAAGATGGGGGCCCGTAAATACCAAAAGTCGCCCGAGCTTTTTGAAAAAATGAAAAGCGATGTTCATCCCGAAGATTTGGCTACTTTGATTTATACTTCAGGCACAACCGGAAATCCCAAAGGCGTAATGCTAACACATAATAATATCGCCTCTAATCTCCTCGCCTCGCTTGAACGTGTTCCTTTTGATGATACGGTTCGCGAAGGGGAGCAAATGTTGTCATATCTACCGCTTTCGCATGTATTTGAGCGTATGATTACCTACTTATACCTGCGCCTCGGTTACCCCATATACTATATTGAGGAGATCGATGAGATTCGAGATGATTTTAAATATGTAACACCGTTCTATTTTGCAACAGTGCCACGTCTCCTAGAAAAAGTTCATACCGGCATAAAAGTGCGTGGACAGGAGTTCAGCGGTTTGAAAAAACAACTTTATTATTGGGCCCTAAAACAGGCAGAAGAATATGATCCCGAAAACCCGCCGAGAGGGCTAGGGGCCATAAAATATGCTATCGCCGATAAATTGGTATACTCTAAAATTCGAGAGCTTTTCGGAGGTAAATTGCTGGGGGTTGTTAGTGGAGGGGCGGCACTTTCACCGACCATTTTTCGTTTTTTCAACGCTTTGGGGCTTATCTGCGTGCAAGGCTACGGATTAACGGAGTCTTCTCCTGTAATTTCGGTGCAGGATAAAGATCACCTTCGAGTGGGTAGTTCGGGACGTCCGCTTTCAAATGTTGAAGTTAAAATAGCTGAAGATGGTGAAATTTGGGCAAGAGGTCCCAATATTATGAAAGGTTACTTCGGTGACAAGGAGAAAACAGCTACCGTATTGACTGAAGACGGATGGTTAAAAACCGGCGATGTCGGTAAAATGGAAGATGGGTACCTGTTTATCACTGATCGGAAGAAATCGGTATTCAAACTGTCTACCGGAAAATATATAGCTCCACAGACTATTGAAAACCGTTTGATTGAAAGTGGTTACCTCGAACAAGCAGTTGTGATCGGATATAGCAGGAAATTCTGCTCTGCGCTCATTGTACCAAATTATGAGAATGTGAAAAAACGGTTGCAAAGTCAGGGTAAATCCTTGTCTGATGACCTCAGCAGTGATAAAGAAGTGAGAAAGCTAATCCAAAGGGAAGTTGACAAGGTTAACAGTCACCTTTCCCCTTGGGAGACCGTTAAAAAGTTTGTGCTTCTCGAAAAACCATTTTCCATTGAAGCCGGTGAATTGACTCCTACGCAAAAAATAAAACGACCGGTGATCCAAGAGCGTTATGAAG
>JASFMR010000055.1:0-24370 GCA_050117475.1 Balneolaceae bacterium
CACCTCCAAAAATATTATTGACCATTCCCTTTGTTCGAATTTCAATCTTTCGAACTTTTTTGAGAACCTCTTTTGAAATCATGTTCAGTTATTTGGCTTAATGATGATTAGAAGGATACGAGAATTCGTAAGCTTTTTAAAACGGCTCTAATATAACTGATCATGGAATAATTTGTTGCCTTTGCAGTGCCCACTTGATAGCGTGTCTTTATAATTACTTAACAATAAGATAACACTTCATTAACGATTTATTGAGAGATAATCCTTGTATTTGAATACGGCAGTTATCAACCTCATATGTGAAGCACATGATTATTGGGAGCGGGTTTAGCAAGAAATACAACCATTTCTTAAAAGAAATAGGCAGTCTCTCTCAAAATGATACTTCCCACAAAATTTCAGTACAGGAGATAAACGAAAACCTAAAACTTGATAGGACTGAAATCAAAAATGTGCTCGAATATTTCCAGGATTTGGGATACATCAGCATTGAAACCATCGGTGGTCCATTACTTTACGGACATATCACTATCACTAAATCGGGACTCGAAAAATATGATGATCTGATCCATTAATTTACCGATGTGTTAATATTTCGTATATCAATAGTTAAATTTTTTAGAAAAAATTCCTACCTTTCGCACGGATTTTGAATCGCCAGTATATTATTAACCAAAGATTAGTATTCATGATTATAGGTGTACCCAAAGAAATAAAAACTCACGAAAATCGAGTCGCATTATTGCCCGGGGGCGTAACAAAAATGAAACGCCACGGTCATGAGGTATTAGTTGAAAAAGGAGCGGGTAATGGTAGCGGTTTCCCAGATGAAAAGTATGTCGAAGCGGGGGCAAAAATTGTTAATGATGTGGAAGAGGTCTGGAAACAGGCAGAAATGATAATGAAGGTCAAGGAACCTATTGAAGTTGAGTACGACCGTATGAGGGAGGGGCAGATCATTTTTACATACTTTCATTTTGCTGCCAGCCGGAAACTTACTGAGGCCGTTATAGAGTCAAAAGCGATCGCCATAGCTTACGAGACTGTTGAAAAAGAAGACGGATCATTACCGTTATTGATTCCTATGAGTGAGGTAGCCGGGCGAATGGCTTCGCAGGAAGGGGCAAAATATCTTGAAAAAGCACAGGGAGGCCGAGGTATATTGCTTGGTGGCATCCCCGGTGTTAGACCGGCCAATGTATTGGTACTCGGGGGTGGAATTGTGGGCGTTAATGCCGCAAAGATTGCAGCCGGAATGGGAGCAAATACTACGATCATGGACATCAGCATGCCGCGATTACGCTATTTAGATGATGTGATGCCTCAGAATGTGAATACAATGTTTTCTTCAGAGGCCAATATCCGAAGTATGTTGCCGGATGTAGATCTGGTGATTGGTGCCGTGCTCAAGCCAGGGGCTAAAGCTCCACATTTGATAACCCGTGATATGCTGGGATCTATGCAACCCGGTGCTGTTCTGGTGGATGTTGCCATAGACCAAGGAGGGTGTTTTGAGACATCAAAACCAACAACTCACGACCATCCCATTTATGAAGTAGATGGCATAATGCATTACTGTGTAACGAACATGCCGGGTGCGGTACCTTATACTTCGACACTCGGACTAACCAATGTTACCTTACCATATGCTGTAGATATTGCCAATAAAGGGTGGAAAAAAGCCCTTGATAATGATCCTGAGCTGAAGAAGGGCCTTAATATTGTAAATGGAGAAATAGTATATCGTGATGTAGCAGATGCTTTTAGCTTAGAATACACGGATGTTGAAAGTGTATTATAAAAGATGAAGCCAAGTAACGCAGGAGAAGCCGGATACCTCATGATGGGTGTCCGGCTTTTATTTTTGGATACCCGGCCTAACTTCTGTTTCGAAAAAATGTGGATCATCTAAAATATTTTGTGAAATGATCAGTTATAACATACTGCATCATATATAGATAGGGATGTTGGTAAGTTGGTTAATAACTTGTTAATAAGTATTTTTGTTTACCATAAGTCATCCCATTATATTTTTGAATCATATATAAATAATAGTTTGGATTAGATTTACTTTATGGGTAAGATTATTTCCATCGCTAATCAAAAAGGGGGCGTCGGTAAGACGACTACGGCTATAAACCTCGCTGCGAGTCTTGCTGCTATAGAACATACCACACTGGTCATTGATATCGACCCACAAAGTAATACTACAAGCGGATTGGGAATCGAGTCTAAGACAGTATCAAACTCGATTTATGAAGTTATGGTCGGTGGTGTTGATGCGCTTGATGCAATCCGAGAAACCGAATTGCCATTCCTGGAGTTAATCCCCTCACACATTAACTTGGTAGGGGCAGAAATTGAGATGATTGACCGGGAACAGCGTGAGCGTATTCTTGAAAAGGCCATTAGGGACCTGAAAGATAAATACGATTTTATCATCATAGATTGTCCGCCTTCGCTTGGATTATTGACTATCAATGCGTTGACGGCTTCTGATTCAGTGTTGATCCCCGTCCAATGCGAATATTTTGCCCTTGAAGGTCTTGGCCAGCTATTGAATACGATAAAAATTGTGCGTCAGCATCTTAATACTCACCTTGAAATTGAAGGTGTTTTGTTGACAATGTATGATACGCGAACACGACTTTCTGATCAGGTTGCAGAAGAAGTCCGAAAATATTTTGAAGACAGGGTATTTAAAACCATCATTAAACGAAATATTCGTTTAGCGGAGGCTCCAAGCTTTGGGAAACCTGCGTTGCTTTATGATTCTACTAGTGTCGGAGCCAAAAATTATCTTGCTTTAGGTCGAGAAATTATCCATAGGAATAAAAAGCTTTTTAAAGATAGTCCGGTCTTTGCAGGCAGTTAAGGAGTGAGTTATGGCATCAAAAAAAGTTTTAGGACGTGGTCTAGGTGCTTTCTTTCCAGAGTATGACGATGAGGGCAGCCAAAAAGAGGGTAGCGAAAAAGAAAATGCAAAGGGTACGGCGTATGTAGAACCTCAGCAGCGTGTTAATATCGTTTTGCATGTACCGGTTGAAAATATCCGGCCGAATCCGCATCAGCCCAGGAAAGAATTTGATGAGGATCGACTGGAGGAACTGGCTCATTCAATTAAACAGCATGGGCTCATACAACCGATCACTGTTCGATATATTGGTGAAAAGCGATTTGAACTGATTAGCGGTGAGCGTCGATTGAGGGCATCAAAACTGGCAGGGATGGAGGAAATCCCGGCGTATGTCAGAGAAGTAAATGATAAAGACATCATTTCTTATGCACTTATTGAAAATATCCAGCGTGAAGACCTAAACCCCATTGAAGTGGCCCTGGGATATCAAAGACTTATTGAGGAAGCCGGTTATACCCAGGCCGAAGTGGCCGACAGGGTAGGTAAAAACCGCACAACGATCACGAATATGCTGCGGCTGCTAAACTTGCCGGCTTTTATCCAGGCGGCTCTTCGGGATGATAAAATCTCTATGGGACATGCCCGGGCTCTTATCCCCATCGATAGTGAGGAGGATCAGAAGGAAATATTTGAAAAAATAGTCGATAAGGGATATTCGGTTCGTAAAACCGAAAAGGCAGTTAGAGCGTTAGGAGAGGATGAGCAAGATACGATAAATAGTGATGCCGACGAAAAACAAAGTGCCTTTTTAAAAGAAATATCTAATCGTTTGCGTCGTAAACTAAGTACGAAAGTCAATATCAAGTCCAAAAAGAATGGTGGCGAAATACGTATTGAGTATTATTCTGAGGAGGAACTGGATCGGCTTCTCGAGCTTTTCGATTCTGTTTCTTAGTCTTCTTATTCTCCCGCCGAGGAAGGCGTTTTCTCAGTCTTTGAGCCCTTCTCTTGTTCAATTGAAACCTGCTCAGAATTTATCTGGAATTCTGATGGATAACTTTGGCCAGGATTCTACTGAAAACCGTCCCAATGTTGAATTGCCGGATCCTAAAAGTGTAATGTACAAGTCTATGATAATCCCAGGGTGGGGACAAATTGTAAACAGGCAGGCATGGAAAGTGCCCATTGTTTATGGATTATTAGGAGGCCTTACTTATTATAGTATTTATTTAACGCAAAAATATCACGACTACAGGGCGGCTTATTATAATTTAAACCCGCAGCAGCCTAATAAGGATTTCCGATTTGGCCCTACGCCTTCGTATATTTCTGAGGATGCAAATCTAAATCAATTAAAATCTATTAGAAATACATACAGAAATCGTCGCGACTTAGTGTATGTAGGGATCGTTTTAGCATATGGCCTTAATATTATAGATGCTTACGTTTTTGCACATATGCGGTCTTTTGATGTATCCCGGGATTTAAGTGTACGAACAAGGGTTCAGCCGGGTATAACCGACCAGGCTGCACCGGGACTTACATTATCTATTGATTTTATTACTAAATAAGTACAGGCTATGGATAATAAAGAGAAGAAAATGTTGAGAGTGCCCGAGAATTTTGATGATAGTCACGACAGTGATGTGTGGAGCATATTCAAAATTATGGGCGAATTTGTAGATGGTTATGACAAACTTTTCAAAATTGGCCCCTGTGTTTCCATTTTTGGTTCGGCCCGGGTGGTTGAGGGAGATAAGTATTATGAAATGGCACGATATACGGCAAAAAAAATAACAGAAAAAGGATTTGGTATTATAACAGGTGGCGGCCCGGGCATTATGGAGGCGGCTAATAAAGGAGCCCAGGAGGGGGAGGGTAAATCTGTAGGCCTGGGTATTCTTCTTCCCCATGAACAAGGAGTGAACTCTTATGTTGATAATGAGTATGTTATTAATTTTAACTATTTCTTTGCCCGCAAAGTGATGTTCGTTAAATATGCACAGGGATTTATCGTTTTCCCGGGAGGCTTTGGTACGTTGGATGAATTTTTTGAAGCAATGACATTGATTCAAACAAAAAAAATTAGTGCTTTTCCATTGGTTTTGATTGGGACTGAGTATTGGAAAGGGTTGGTAGACTGGATTACAGAGACGATGGTTAAAAACGGAACTATTTCAGAAGAGGATGTGAACCTTTTCAGTATAACGGATGATGCAGATGAAGCCGTTAAGATAGTGTGTGATTTTTACCAGAAGCATACGCTAAGTCCCAACTTTTAAAGGAGTTATAATATTTCGAAACAAAATAATATTATCGTCATTTAATTAACTGAAAACGATATTAAGTAGGTTTTCTTGAATTAGCCAAATGTGTCAAATACAATAAATTTGTAAGTTATTAGTTTAACTTTTAAATAAATTGTTTAATTCATTACATTAACTGCTTTCTTATAATCAACCTCAAAACGATAGAACAAATGAAGTTGCTGAAAACTAGCATAACCACATTTTTATTAGGTCTGTTTATAGTTGGACTCACCAATACCAATACATTTGCTCAGGATAAGAGAACAGCTGTAAAAACCTATAACAAAGCATTGGAATTGGCCAAGGGTGGAGAATATGAGCAGGCTATAAATATGTATAACCAGGCACTTGAACAAGCCAAAAGCCTGGGTGACGAGGGTAAGGACATTGTTAATCGATGTGAAGATAAATTGCCTAAAATCTATTATCAGTTAGCACTGCAAAAGTATAAGGCATTTCAAAAAGAAACCTCGTTGGAAAACCTTGATGTCACTATCGATGCATTCCAGAATTCCGTAGATATTGCCGGTGAATACAGCGATAAACAAATTTCTGGTAAAGCTTCAGGCGTAATTACACAATTACTTTATAATAAGTCTCTGCTTCAGTATCAGCAGAAAAAGTTTAACGAGGCACTTGCCACGCTTGATAAAGTCATCGAACGTAATCCGAATTATGCCAAAGCTTACTACCAGAAAGGGGTTGTCGTTAAGCATATGGATTCCAAGGATTTTGAAAAAGCTGTGGCTCTTTTTGACAAGGCTATTGAAATAGGTAATAAAACCAATGAAAATCAGCTTGTAGAAAATGCGCAGGAGGCGGCGCGAGATGAACTCATTTATCGCGGATCTAAAAATACCGAAAAGAAGGATTATGGACAGGCTGTCTCTCTTTTGCAAAGAGCCCTGAAATATGACTCTAAATCGGCCGACGCCCATTATCGTTTAGCTGAAGCGTATAACAAGCAACAGCAATGGCAAAAAGCACTTGAAAATGCCAAGAAAGGGTTGGAGTACGAGTCAGGCGGAAAAACCGAGAAGGCTAAAATTTATTATGAATTGGCAACTGCTTACCAAGGTTTGGGACAGAAAGAAGATGCCTGTGCTGCTTATGGTAACGCTGCCTATGGTTCCTTCAAAGCTTCAGCTGAGCACCAAATGGAATATGAATTGAAGTGTAAGGGAACTACAAACTAAGTTTCTGTTTCTTAAACATTTTAAGGCCTCCATCTCGGGGGCCTTTTTTATTGCTTTTTGTTTTTAAGTAAGCCATTCATTAGCTATTTTCCGCATTCCAATTTAAGAGCTAACTAAATCCCGGGGTTTTAATAATGGACCATACTACCACTTCTCTTGATGAGCTGTGTGTCAATACGATCAGAACATTATCTATGGATGCTGTTCAGGCTGCCGAATCCGGGCATCCCGGCATGCCTATGGGAATGGCTGACGCTGCATTCGTTTTGTGGACAAAATTTTTAAAACACGACCCAGCTGATCCCATGTGGTACAACCGGGACCGTTTTATTCTGTCTGCGGGGCATGGTTCAATGTTGCTGTATAGTCTTCTACATCTCACCGGCTATGATTTGTCGCTTAAAGAGCTCAAAAATTTTCGTCAGCTCAATAGCTTGACGCCCGGACATCCGGAATATGGATTAACGCCCGGTGTCGAGACAACCACCGGTCCGCTGGGGCAGGGATTTGCCACTGGAGTAGGCATGGCTATTGCCGAAGAACATTTGGCTGCAAGGTTTAATGAAGATGGATTTCCTCTGACCGATCATTATACATACGGAATTGTCAGTGATGGGGATTTGATGGAAGGCATTTCACATGAAGCCGCTTCCATGGCAGGTCACATGCAGCTTGGAAAAATTATATATCTTTATGATGATAACAATATCTCGATTGACGGAAGTACAGACTTGGCCTTCACAGAGGATGTAGGTAAACGGTTTGACGCGTATGGTTGGCATACGATTAAAATTGATGGACACGACCGTGAGGCTGTTGAAAAAGCCATTACAGAGGCTCAAGCAATAGCCGACCAACCGTCACTTATCCTTTGCAAGACGCATATCGGGTATGGCAGTCCAAATAAGCAGGACAGCGAAGCCTCTCACGGGGCTCCTTTGGGAGAGAATGAAGTGCGGATTACTAAGGAGAACCTAAATTGGGATCCCGACCAAAAATTTTATATTCCGGATGAAGTTTTACAGCATTTCAGAGAAGCCAAGGAAGAAGGTGCTAAAGCACACGAGCACTGGAAAAAAATCTACAGTAATTATACAAAACAGTATAAAGAAAAGGCTAAAGAGTTTGATGCCGCAATAAATCGCAGGCTGCCAGAAAACTTTGGGGAGATTCTTCCATCTTTTGATGCAGATGAGAAAGGGATGGCTACCCGTGCTTCATCGGGTAATGTCTTACAAACATTGGCTCAACATATTCCCCATTTAATCGGTGGTTCTGCAGACCTGGCGGGAAGTAATAAAACCTGGATTGAAGGTGAGGGGGTCTTTGGTCCGACTGATTATAGCGGCAAAAATTTTCACTTTGGGGTACGTGAACATGCTATGGGAGCCGCACTCAATGGAATGGCTCTGCATAGCGGCGTAATTCCATACGGCGGTACATTCCTTATTTTCTCAGATTATTGTCGCCCCGCCATTCGGATTGCCGCACTTTCTCATATACCCACAATTTATGTCCTTACTCACGACAGCATCGGACTGGGAGAGGATGGCCCGACCCACCAACCTATTGAACATCTGGCTTCTTTGCGTGCCATGCCAAATACACTTGTATTGCGACCTGCAGATGCCAATGAAGTAGCTTGGGCTTGGAAAGTAGCCCTTGAGTATACAGGCGGGCCATCACTGTTGGTGTTAACTCGTCAAAAGGTACCCACTTATAAGCGAGAGAAATATAATGCTGCCCCACAAGTGGCTAAAGGCGGGTATATACTGGCAGATAGTGATAAAGAAGAACCTGATATGATTCTTTTGGGTACCGGGTCAGAAGTTCAGTTGGCAATGGAAGCTAAAATAAAATTGGCTGATAAGAATATTGATGCCAGGGTCGTAAGCATGCCTTCCTGGGAGTTATTCAGGAAACAAGATGAATCTTATAGAAATAGGGTACTCCCCCCGGAAGTCAAAGCAAGAATCTCTATTGAAGCTGCCGTCACCCAAGGATGGAGCGAATGGGTCGGTAGCAGAGGCATCGCTATTGGGATTGATCATTTCGGTGCTTCAGCCCCGTATAAGGAGATTTATAAGAAGTTTGGCCTAACGGCGGACCGCATTGTTGAGGAGGCCGGGAAGCTTGTTAATTAATTGTTTTCTTCCACCGAAGGACTGACCTCTTCCGTAGGGCTTACATTTTCAGCGTGATGTACGCAAGTAAATGTAATATCATCAGAAGGTTGTTCTTTGCCGATGAAGTTCTCCAGTGACGACTGTATTTTATGGATGATTGTTTTGGCGTGAAGAGAACCATATACACTCAAGATCGCGTCTAGGCGGTCTTCTCCATACTCTTCGCCAAATTCATTGCGAGCTTCGGTAAGGCCGTCAGTATAGAAAAGAACGCTATCGCCGGGCTTAAAATGAAATTTTTTCTCCTGCAAATGTTGATCTAGGTTTTGAGAAGAAGTCATGCCCAGTGCATAGCCGTCTGAACGGAGATCAAAAGTCGCGTCTCGCTCATTGCTAAAAAATATTGGGGCATTGTGCCCTGCCCGGGAAAAGATGAAGTTATTTTCGTCTTTTGGAAAAAAGGCAGCACAAGCTGTTACAAAGGTTTTGTCCTTGATATCCGATTTAACATAATTATTCAGTTCCAGGAATAACTCTTTAGGTGTCGGCTGGCTTTTTTCAATAATGAGGTGAACGAGTGCTTGCATACGTACCATATAAAGAGCTGCGCTTAAGCCCTTTCCGGATACATCAGCAATCACAATATAGGTTCCCTGTTCTGTTTCAATAATATCTACGTAATCTCCGCCGACCTCTTTAGCTGTATTGGCAAAAGAATAAATTTCAAGAAACTTACGTTGATGCTCTGTGTTCGGTAAGAGGCTCAGCTGGATTTCGCGGGCCAGGTCAATTTCCCGTTTTACATCGGATTTTTCGAGCAGCTCAACCAGAAGCAGCAATAGCATTGAGCCAAAGGAGAATGGTATTAGCAGGTCATAGAAAAAGACATAGCCGGTAAGTTGGACAAAACCGAAAAAATAATAAGCCAAGAAGGAAACGATGGATAAACCGAAGATCAAACGACGGGTAGGGTTTAGTCGTTGGGTCAAAGCGGAAAAAAGGCGTAAAAATTTTATATGGCCGGGAATGCCATTCCCTCTCGTTTTTTCGAGATCTTCCCCGACAGCCTCCTCGTAAAGTTGTTTTAGGCGATCGGTGTCTTTATAAAATTCTTTACCAAGCCGTTCCCGGGTCATTCCAGAAATATATTCCTTATAAAACGTCTTGGTATTTTGAAATGCAGATTGTGCTTCGTTTTTTAAGCCCATGTAAAATGATCAAATATTTCGCTTTACTACTTATTCGAAAACGATGGCAAAAAGTTTTACCTTTTCGAAAAATAGTCAGTCGCATCATAAATTCAATAATTGAAGTTAAGTATAAATTAAAGAATGTCTAAAAGCCTCCTTTTTTTATTGGACGGTATGGCCTTGGCCTATCGTTCCCATTATGCATTTATCAGTAGTCATCTGAAAAACTCCGAAGGAATCCCTACGGGGCCCATACTAGGCTTTGCCAATACCCTGGAAAAGCTTCTTGAAGAACATCAGCCCACCCATATTGCAGTGGCCTGGGACACCCACGAGCCTACATTCAGGCATGAGATGGATGAAGATTATAAAGCCCATCGCCCCCCGCAGCCGGAGGAACTTAAAATTGGGATCCCCCTGATCAAAGAGATGATCGATGCATACGACATTAAAAATGTTCAGCAGCATGGTTATGAGGCGGATGACATTATTGGTACCATTGCGGATCGGGCAAATGCCGAGGATGTGGAAGTATACCTTGTAACGCCCGACAAGGATTTTATGCAGCTTGTTCATGACCATATCATGATGTATAAACCAGACAATCAAAATGGAGGATTCAATATTATCGGGCGGGAAGAGGTTAAAGATTATTTTGGTGTTTATCCTGAACAAGTGATCGATGTACTGGCTATTCTCGGGGATACTTCTGACAACATCCCGGGCGTAAAGGGGATAGGCAAGAAAGGTGCACCTAAGTTGATCAACAAATATGGTACCTTGGAAGCTGCTATCGAGGATGCACCGAATATGAAGTCGAAGCGACATCGTGAAGGCTTGCTGGAGTATTCTGAAGAGGCGCTTCATGCTAAAGAGATGGTGACAATTAAAACAGATGTCCCTGATACGGTGAAGTGGGAAGATCTTGAATGGGAGGGACCAAACAAGGAAAAACTGGGCCAGTTTTTTAAACGAATGGAATTCCGTTCACTGACCCAAAAATATTTGGGCAAAGAGATTGAAAAAGCATCCCCCAAAAAGTCGGCCAAAGATGAAAATCAAGGGGACTTATTTGATAACGGTACAAAAAAGCCTTCAAAAGATTCTGCCTTTGATAAATATGACGAAGAATTAGCCTCGTATGAGTTGGTAAACACTCCTGAGGATATCGAAAGGTTGGTTGACAAGTTAAAGGGGGCGCAGGCACTCAGCTTTGATACCGAGACAGACGGCGTAGATCCAATGAAAAATGAGCTTGTTGGTATATCCCTTTCTGCAACGATCGGTACTGCTTATTACATCCCTGTTAATGTAGAAGGTGGCCTTCCCCAAAAGACAGTTATTGAACTTTTGCAGCCATTATTTTCGGAAAGGCAGTCTGTAAAGATCGCTCATAACTATAAATTTGATTATATGATCCTTTCCCGCGCCGGGATGAAAATCAAGGGCGATGCCTTTGATACGATGATCGCCGGGTATCTGATTGATGCTAATCAGAAACTCAAAATGGATACACTGTCTCGTCAATATTTAGGGTATAAGCCTATTCCCATAACAAAATTGATTGGCAAAGGCCGCAAGCAGAAGACGATGGATGAAATAGATCCTGAAAAAGTTACTGTCTATGCTTGTGAAGATGCGGATATAACGCTCAGGCTATATGAAAAACTTGGGGATGTCTTGGTAGAGGATGAGCTTGAAGAGATCGCCGAATCCATCGAGTTTCCCCTAATGGAAGTATTGGCCAGGATGGAAATGAACGGGGTGCGAATTGATGAGAGGCTGTTGTCAGAATTTTCTGTTGTATTGCGTGAGGATTTGCTGGAATTAGAAAAAACAATATACGATAAAGCGGGTGTCGAATTTAATATCAATTCTCCCCAGCAGTTAGGAGAGGTGCTTTTTGATAAAATGGGCCTCCCGGCTGGTAAAAAAACCAAGACCGGGCAATATTCGACGGCCGAGTCTGTGCTAACAAGGTTGGCTTCTGACTATGAGATGCCGGGTTTAATCCTTGAATATCGAGCACTTAGTAAACTTAAGTCCACCTATGTGGATGCCTTGCCAAAGCTGATAAATCAAGAAACCGGCCGGATCCATACAGATTTTAACCAGAGCATAGCTGCGACAGGGCGCTTGTCTTCTTCAAATCCCAATTTACAAAACATACCGATTCGTACCGAGCGTGGGCGAGAAATCAGGAAAGCATTTATCGCTGATAAAGGCTTTAAGTTGCTTTCTGCTGACTATTCACAGGTGGAGCTCCGCGTCATTGCCTCTATAGCCGAGGATGATAATATGATGGAGGCTTTTAAGAACGATGAAGATATTCATTCACGGACCGCCAAAGAGATATTTAATCTTGACTCTATTGATGAAGTGACTTCTGATCAGAGGCGGAAAGCCAAAGAGGTTAATTTTGGGATTCCCTATGGGGTGAGCTCCTACGGGCTGGCGCGTCGCCTGAATATTGATAATGACGAAGGGAAGCAAATGATAGACCAGTATTTTGAGCGTTTCCCCGGTATTTTACGGTATATAAACGATACCAAACAGTTTGCAAAGGAACACGGTTATGTGAAAACGTTGATGGGGCGTCGCCGGTATATCCCTGAGATTAATTCGAGCAATTGGAACCGTCGTTCATGGGCCGAGCGAACTGCTATTAACATGCCGATACAGGGAACTGCGGCAGATATTATAAAGCTGGCAATGATTAACATCCAAAAATATATTGAGGAGAACAGTTTAAAGACCAGGATGCTTCTCCAGGTTCACGATGAGCTTATTTTTGAGGTACACGAAGATGAAACAGAGGAGGTATGCCCCAGGCTTAAAGAGCTTATGGAAACGGCTGTTGAACTTGCTGTTCCGCTTAAAGTGGATATGGGACTTGCTGATAACTGGCTGGATGCACACTAACTACCGTTGAATGGGGGGTAAATTTAAGTTCCGAAGTTACTTCTTGCTGTTTAAATAGGAATATATAGCAGAGAAATCCTCATCACCTAGTCCGTCTTTCAGGGCCAGGGTATATATTTCCTTGACGATGCTTCCTGCAGGCAAGGGAGCATTGGTTTCATAACCCGATTGGGAAGCTAATTCTAAATCCTTGAGCATCCATTTTAACGGAAATTCAGCTTCGAAATCACCGCGTGCGATTTTGTTTTTCTTTCCTGCTATAAAAGGGGCAACCACAGGAGAGTTTACCAGGATGTTCAAGAGCATGTCTTTGGGAAGGCCAAGCGATTCGCCCAAATTCAGGCCTTCAGCGAAGGCGGTCATAGCTTCGCCAAGTAGCAGGTTGAATACCATTTTTAACGATGACCCCATCCCGGTATTCCCGGCGTGGATGATTTTTTGGCCCATCATCTTTAAAAAGGGTCTGCACTTTTCTATATCATCCTCCGATCCGCCAACCAAAAAGAGGAGGTCGCCGGATTCGGCCGGAGCTTTGGATCCAGCTACCGGGGCATCAAGAAATCGGATATTATGACTATCGGCTTTTTCAGCCATAGACCGGCTGAAAGAGGGATTTACGGTACTGCAATCGACCCATAAACTTCTTGAATGCAGCGAGGTGAGGAATCCTTGATTACCCGTAGCAGCTTGCTCAACAGCCTCTGGGGTAGAGAGCATTGTAAACAAGATATCTGAAAAGTCAGCTAGCTCTCGAGGTGACTGGGCAACTTTAGCTCCTTTCTGGGCCAGGATTTCTGTTTTTGAGTGTGTTCGATTGTAGACCATCAATCGGGTTTTGCTACTCAATAAATTTGAAGCCATTCGGCTGCCCATGATGCCAAGTCCATAAAAGCCAATATTATTCATAAATAAGATTAGGTTATTTCTTAATGGACTAAAAAAACGGGCTCATCCGGGCAATCATTCCGATTGTCTTACGACAAAGGATTTGGATGCCAGCACATTTCCATCTGGGTCTTCAATTATAACCCGCCACGGACCTTTCCAATCTTTCAGTATGGATTTTGAGCTCCATGTTCGCCAGTCATTGGAAGCTATGTTAAGATCTATATGGGCTTTTTCCTGGTCCTTATAATACCAAACATGGGCTATCTGGGTGGTATCCTGCGCCCCTTCTACGTGTGTGAAGCAGTATATAGTGCCTACATCAGCTGAAAAAACAGAATCCACTCCTACAGGCTGACGGTTCTGAATATCGGTAGCAAACTTGACTTCCGTAATCCTGACGTTTTGTGCTTTTGCAATGCCCGTAAAGAGCGTTATAAATAGTAATAGTATAAAAATCCGTTGTGCCATAACTTTATAACTTGGTTAAAGTTAAAATGAACACGAAATATTCACAGTTAATCTAGTAAAAAATGGGAAAAAATTATGTGAAATGATTTTTTATACACATACCTACTGAAAACGGTAGGACAAAATTGGCGACTTAGTATTAAAAGGGAGTCCAGAGAAAACTCCCTTTTAAAAAATACTATGTCATCGGAAACTGATTCCGAATCCCAGGTTATAGCTGGAATAGTTAGCTAGGGTATAAGAACCCGAAATATGGAAAATAGCAAATCGAAGACGGAACCCAGCTAAAGCACGAAAACTGTTCTTGCCGTCAATAGAGATATCAATCGGTTTGTCAACAGCATCTACAATAAAAGGCTTATTGTTAGCCGGGTCGTTTTGATAAGCTTCATTTGGAATTATGGTCGGATAAGCACCCGGGGTTGTTATATCCAGAGTAGAAGCTTCGTAGCCTACACCAGCATATACCGATATAACGGGAAGCGTTTTACCGACAAGAGCATCGAAGGTCCAGGCATCCGTAGAAAGACTGATATTCTGTCCTTCCCATTTAGAAGGAGAATACGGATTTTCTGTATTATTCTGGTTTTGAATAACATCCTGAGCAGTAATATCAAAATCGGCTGTGACATCCATTCCCGTGTAACCTACCATCACTGAAAGATCTACGGGTAGTAACTTTCCGCCCGGCAGCCATTGATTAATACCATGTTTGGCACCTATCCCAAATAATTTAAAAGAGCCAAAATCGCCTATTTTATATTCAGGCATGTAACGGAACATTAGTTCTGTATCTTTAATAAGACCAATACCCCCTTTGATAACCGGGGCCGGCACATATCCAAATCCAGTACCTTTGGGCATTGTGAATTCCAAAATCTTCTGCCGACTCAAGCCGCCGGGCCCGTCGGGATCGGCATAAGCGGCTAAGGTAGTCCCGGGTTCATCAGCTCCGTTAATAGTCTGGGAAACCTGGGGTCCATTTTCATATTCCAATTTTTGCAGCCCAAGCTGGGTAACATCAAATGATTTGTCAGCATTGGGCACAATGGCCAAACCGGAACTTATAGTAAGATCGAATCCGAATTTTTTATGGGGTTTGGCTGCATTGGTCCAACCTGTATTTAGCGACGCCCCAAAGCCAGAGCCAAAAGGTTGTAGGTATGCACGTGCTAAGGTATTAGCATCTTCTTTTCCGGCTTGCAGTATGCTGGAGACGTCCCCGATTTGTGCATAAGAAGTGGTTGTAATGAAACTCATCAATCCCAATAAAAAAAATAGTCTGAGCGATATCTTTTTAGCTTTCATATCCGATTTATTTATGAGGTTTTTAATTGCCGTAGTAAGCCATCCGATTTAATTGCTAGTGCAATACTAAAGAATTTGAAGCTAACTCTCTAATTATTAATTGTCATCCAGCGATTCAAGAATATTCAAGTAGGAATTATAGCGAAGGGGGTCGATATGGCCATTTTCGAAAGCTTCGATAACGCCGCATCCGGGTTCGTGAGTATGGGTACAATTATTGAATTTACACTTTCCCCGCGCTTCAATCATTTCGGGAAAGAATAAGGAAAGTTCCCAAGGGTCAATATCAACAAGTCCAAACTCGCGGATACCGGGAGTATCAACTAGATAACCACCTTCAGGCAAAGACAACAATTTGGCAAAGGTGGTTGTATGCTTGCCCTTTTCATTGAATGTAGAAATATCGCCAATTTTACGTTCTATTTCTGGATTGATATGATTGAGGAGGCTTGTTTTACCTACTCCTGAAGGGCCTATGAAGACTGATGTTTTGTCTTTCAGTTGTCCTGCCAAAGCATCCAAAGAGTCGGGATCTTTTATGCTGGTTTTTAATACCGGATAACCGAGTGATTCGTAAAGTCCAGTAAAAAAATCGATGTAACCCGTATCTTTTTGCGTTTTAAGGTCCATTTTATTTAGGATGATACGGGCCGGTATCTGGTAAGCTTCACATGTGACCAGGAAACGGTCAATGAACACATGTTTCGGTTTTGGTTTTTTAATGGACTGAACGGCATATGCACATTCAATATTTGCCGCCAATATTTGATACTCTCGTTTATGATGAGTCGATTGGCGAATTAGAAAATTTTGACGGTCTTCAATTTCTTTTATACTTCCACTTTGATCTTCGTTAATTTCAAAAATCACATAGTCGCCCACGGCAATCGGGTTGGTAAGGTCATGATTTTGGAGTCGGAACCGTCCGGGAAGTCTGCAATTAATTTTCAAGGTATCCCCATTGTTGGTATAGGAAACTTCATACCATTGACCTGTTGATTCAACGACTCTTCCTCTGTATTCCAAATTTTCTGAATCGATTTTTATTGAAGATATTAATCTCTAAAAATAAAGAAGTCACCCCATAAATCGAGGTGACTCCGACTAAAACAGGAATTCTTGGCGACATTATTCCATCACAATAGTTTCTTCGGTTGAATCTTTTGTGACGGACTCGTCAGCTTGTTTTGATTTTTGAGCTTCACTCACCGCAAATCGTTTACGAGGATCTCTGACCGGTTTTTCATCTAGAACGATATCTAGCAGCGGATCCATTCGTTCCAGATATTTAACTTTCAAATCTCCGAGAACGTCTTTTTCAATTTCTTCGACATCTTTCTCGTTTTTCTTTGGAAGCAATACTTTCTCAATCCCGGCACGCTTTGCAGCCAGTACTTTCTCTTTAATGCCGCCGACCGGCAGCACGAGTCCCCGGAGAGTTATTTCTCCAGTCATAGCAAGGGTTCCTTTTACTTTTCGCTGTGTAAATATTGAAGCTATTGCCGAAAAAATAGAAACACCTGCTGATGGCCCGTCTTTTGGAACTGCCCCTTTCGGCACGTGAATATGCAAATCCCAATATTTGAATGCTTCTTCGGGGATATCAAGGTTATCGGCATGAGCCTTCAAATATGACATGGCCAGCATAGCGGATTCTTTCATGACATCGCCCAGCTGACCGGTCATATGCAGTTTCCCTGACCCTTTTGAGACACTTGCCTCGATGAAGAGAATATCTCCGCCGTAAGGTGTCCAGGCAAGACCTGTGGCGACGCCCGGCACTTTTGTGCGTTCAGCAACTTCAGAAAAGTATTTACGCTTGCCCAAATATTCTTGCAGGTCATCAATATCTACCGTATGTGGGCCTTTTTTGCCCTTGGCTATTTTGGCTGCTACACCTCGGCATACTGCCCCAATTTCACGTTCAAGTGATCTAACACCTGATTCACGGGTGTATTCTTCCACGATTTTTTCTATACCTTCTTGAGTAATAGTGATCTGGTCTTCTGTAAGGCCATTTTCCTTTATTTGCTTAGGCAGTAAATGCTTTTTTGCAATTTCTGTTTTTTCCTGAAGCGTATAACCGCTGATATTGATGATCTCCATGCGATCACGTAATGGAGCAGGAATAGTATCCAGAGAGTTTGCCGTCGCGATAAAGAGTACCCGGGATAAATTGTATTCCAGTTCCAGATAGTTATCGGCAAAACTGTCGTTTTGTTCAGGATCAAGAACCTCAAGCAGTGCAGAGGTAGGATCTCCGCGATAATCTGAACCTACCTTGTCGATTTCGTCAAGCATGATCACTGGGTTGCTGGTTCCCGCCTTTTTCATTGAACGCAGGATGCGACCCGGTAAGGCCCCGATATATGTCCGTCGGTGACCTCGAATCTCAGCTTCGTCATGTATTCCACCCAAGCTAAATCGTTCGAATTTACGATTCAAAGCACGGGCAATGGATTTACCCAGCGAGGTCTTACCAACACCCGGAGGCCCGTAAAAACAAAGAATAGGCGCTTTCATATTGCTTTTAAGTTTCAATACAGCCAGATATTCGATGATTCGCTTTTTAACTTTTTCCAGGCCGTAGTGGTCCTCATCAAGCACTTTCTGTGCATTTTCAAGGTCCAGGTTATCCTCAGAGAATTCCTCCCACGGTAAGTCAAGGATCCATTCTATGTAACTATGTATGACACCATAGTTTGGGGATGAATTGGGAGTTCGATCCAGGCGGAGCAGCTCTTTGTCAACGGTATCCTGAACTTCTTCCGGTAGATTCTTTTCTTTAGCGCGGGTGCGAAGCTTTTCTACTTCCTGTTGTTCTGCATCCTCTCCAAGCGCTTCCTGTATGGCTTTCATCTGTTGACGCAGGTAAAAATCGCGCTGTTGCTCGTCAATATCTGATTTCACCTTTGTGCGTATTTCTTCACTCAGGTTCAAGACCTGCAGCTCTTTGTTCAGGAATTCCATGACGCGCTCCAGTCGTGTAGAGAATTTCCTGATCTCAAGGACCTCCTGTTTTTCGGCTGTCGTAACATTCAGATTGGAGGAAATGAAGTTCAGCAAAAATGTAGGACTGCTGATATTGTTGATGGCAACCGATGCCTCTGAAGGAATATTCGGAGACAGGTTCACGATCTTTGAAGCAGTCTCCTTAATAGAGCGAATTGAAGCATCGAGTTCTACACCCTCAAGGTCCATATCCTGTTGATAGGAGCTAACCTTGGCTTTGAAATAGGGGTCTGTCTGGAGAAATTCGTCTACTTTAAAGGTGGTTTTTCCCTGAATGACGATGCTTTTGCTTCCGTCAGGCATCTTAATGAGTTTCAGAATTTGGGCCACCGTCCCAACTTCATAAAGATCATCCGTGTTGGGATTTTCTTCTTCTTCATTTTTCTGGCTAACGACCCCAATCGTCTTATTTGACTCATAAGCTTCTTTCACCAGGGCCAGTGATCGATCACGTCCTACAGTGATGGGTACTACTACGCCCGGAAAAAGAACAGTGTTTTTAAGTGGAAGAATAGGGAGCTCATCAGGTATCTCTGATTGGGTGAGTTCCTTTTCCTCCTCTTCTGACATGAGGGGTATAGCCTGTTCGAAATCATCGAACTGATCATCCATATCCTCAAAGTCAATCATATTATTGAAGATGTTCTTCATGTATTTTAAAAATTGTTTATATCAAAATTTTATTAAGCTGTAAATTACTGATGCAAATAAAGAGCCAACTTCTTACCGTCTACCAATTAGTCATATTTACTGGCAAAATAGCAAAATGTTGAAACTATAGAAGAACTCATTGACAGGTTGGCAGGAATCGAATCTAAATATGTATTTGGAGACCGGCAAAAGCGCCCCCTACAAATTCTGAGGTAAACGTTCTGGACCTGACAAGAACTTGTGCACCGATATTGAAGTCCCAGTAGCGGGTTTCGATTCCAGTACCCAGCCCCAAGTGGGTGGGGAGTCCCGCCGCCAGCCTGGTTCCAAAACGGACGGGAATTTGTTGAATAGGCCGCGCCTCCACACCCAGGTGTAACGCAAGCTTGGTTGTTGTAAAAGCAGTGTTATTAAGTCCCAGTGTAAGATCACCCACAACTTTAATACGGGCTAGTTCTAGCATGATTCCAGCATTGATAGAGGTAGGGAGTAAGTCTGAATAGTCATTATCATGTGTGTTTGTTGCTCCAACAAGTGGGTTTGGCAGTGTAGAAGAATCGTCAAAATAACTCAAATATTGCCCGTCAGCACCGATGAACATCGATTTCTTGATCAATTGTTGTGCGATTTGAGTCGTATCTTTCGGGGATGATAGTTCAAGTGGCTGCTTGTTATACCTGAGGACCCCGATATCATTAACCGAAACTGCAACCCGAAGTGATTTTGAGACTACCGATTTAGTGGGGTCTTCTTCGATAGTAGATAAATTGTCACCCAGTGGAATAAGATATGTGAGTCCAAAATCAAATCCCATTCCTAAACCGGTATGTTGGAATTTAAATCGACGATTGAGATTATCTGAAACCGCTTGTTGGGGATCTGAAGTCCTCAGATAATCGGTTGTCATTCGGGTGTATTGCCCTGTTGTTCGGTAAAAAAAGTCAGTTACGTAAATATCCGGGCTCCCGTTGTTGTCCCGGATATACTGTCCGTGGTATTCAGCGTTAATGCTTGGACCCGCCAGTACTAATTTTGGGGCAATACCGACATATAATTTACTTAGTCTGGGAAGCAGACCGTTTATAAATGTGAATTCACGGGCATACCCGAATGAAACTTCGTATAAATAGTTTTTTTGGTGATTCAGGGTGAAATCACGAACTTTTTTGTCGCCTGATGGAATAAATTTGTCTGAATACCATCCGCGTCCTACATCGATGCGTGATGCAAATCGAGCGCGGGCAGCAATAGAAAAGGCCTCGTGTTTACCTTGCCACAAGGCACCTCCAAGGATCATATCTCCCCGGGTTTGGTGCTGTCCCAACAGACTATTACGCGGATAATTATTCTCGAGAATAATATCTCGCTGGGTAGGGGTAATCCTTGCAACCCCTGGTTTGTATGGATAAAAGCTATCAGTAAAATTGAAATACTGATCGCCGGCAGCGTTACTTGACAAAACCGGTTCATACAAAATCCCCGTGTGACCCAGTCCAAAATGTAATTGCCCAAACCGATCGTGAACCATCAAATTGGCAGGATTCCAAAATGCAGCCTCGAATCCGGTCAAGTAAGCAGTACCCCCACTACCGAGAGCAATATTTCTGGCTCCCAGTACGGGTTGGGCTCTAAGCGAAGCGGACTGCCCCAACACCGTTAGCAGCAATAGGGTAAGCAATGCCACAAACCGCAAAGATGAGAGCCTATTGAATTTAGAAGTTGTCATGTGCTGATATAGGGATCTACTTAGAATCTACTTAGCCAACTACCTGCAGCTTTGCTACCCGGAGCATCAAGGTTTTTCGTCCCCGGTTTTTAAAATATACAACTACTTTTGTCCTTTCCCCCTGACCGCTGCGGCTGATGATTTTACCGGGGCCAAAAATATTATGTTCCACTTTAGCACCCACCTGGTACGGATCTTCATCGGGATTATCATAATGGATTTGAGTTGTATTGGAAGACCTATTGTTTTTACTGTAAAGTGGTTTCTTCCAGTCGTACTCTACTCTTGTACTTCCATTGTCCGGTTGTGTGGTATCGTCTGAAAAACGATTGGGATTTTGATTGATGGTAGCCCCCGTTTCAGTTCTGACTACATCCGGGCTTACCTCCTCCAAGAAACGGGAACGCACTTTTCGCTGCTCTTCGCCATACTTATACCGGCTGCGGCAGTGACTGAAAAACAATTTTTCCTGTGCTCTTGTGATCGCTACATAAAAAAGTCGGCGCTCCTCTTCAATGTTAAGTTCTTCATTATCACGACTACCAACCGGAAAGAGTTCTTCTTCAAGTCCCACGACAAAGACGACCGGGAACTCCAGCCCTTTGGCAGCATGTACAGTCATCATTGTTACAGCCGGCTTATCTTCATCATATTTATCGGCATCGGTGATAAGGCTAATTTCCTGCAGGAATGAGCTGAGGGAGGGATTACTGTTGTTTTTCTCGAAATAGGAGATAGCATTTTCAAGTTCGAGAATATTTTCCCGGCGCGTCATAGATTTTGGAGTATTTTCCTCGACCAGCGCTTTCATATACCCCGACCTTTCAAGCAATTTTTTAGTAACATTGACCAGTTTTTTATTATCTGCAAGATCTTGTTTTAATTCTTGGATCATGGCAACAAACTGGCGAACACTGTTTTCTGCCGGTTTATAAACATCGGCTTCTTCCACATGCTTCAGAACTTCCCACAGAGATTGGTTGGTCTCTCGTGAACGGGCCGTCAAATCATGTAAAGATTTATTGCCGATTCCCCTCGATGGTTCATTGATAATCCTCATTAAGTTATTATCATCATCGGGATTAACGAGAAGGGTTAAATAGGCCAGTACATCTTTTACTTCTTTGCGTTGGTAGAACGAGAGCCCCCCCACCAGTTGGTAGGTAATACCCTTACGCCGGAAAGTTTCCTCAAATACCCGGCTTTGATAATTAGTACGGTAGAGGATAGCAAAATCATTGAAATTATACCCCTGCCTCATCCGCAGGTCGTTTATGTAATTCGCTACGCGGTTGGCCTCATCGCGCTCATCATAATTATCGAGTACAGTAATAGTATCGCCCGTATCATTGTCAGTCCACAGGGTCTTATCCAGCTGCCGAGAATTATTTTTGATGATTGAATCAGCAGCTTTCAGGATTGCCTTGGTGGATCGATAATTTTGTTCAAGGGGGATCTCAACGGCATCCTCGTAATCACTTTTAAAGTCAAGGATATTACTTATATCAGCCCCCCGGAAAGAATAGATGCTCTGGGCATCGTCTCCGACGACACAGAGATTCTCATACTTGTTGGCAAGCATATTAGTGACCTTGTATTGGGCGTGATTGGTATCCTGGTACTCATCAATCAGAATGTATTTAAAGCGATCCTGGTACTTTTCCAATACATCTGTGTGTTTGCTAAATAGTTCAATAGGTTTAATGAGCAAATCGTCAAAGTCCATGGCATTATTATGCTTAAGGCGCTCCATATAAATACCATAGATTCTGGCTGTAATATCATCAAGGGTGCTGTGGACAAACTTTTCGTTGTAATGATCCGGACTGATAAGTTCATTTTTGGCGTCGCTGATACGTCGCTGAATGATACGCGGCTGGATTTCTTTGGGATCATAGTTGTTCTCCCGAAGAATCTGTTTGATAGCATTTTTTGAATCTTCTGTATCGTAGATACTGTAATTGGAGTTAAATCCAATTTTTTCGGCCTCAAAACGCAATATCTTAGAAAATACCGAGTGGAAGGTTCCCATCCAAAGACGTCGTGCTTCATCCCCGATAAGCTGCTGGATTCGTTCTTTCATCTCCTTAGCGGCCTTGTTGGTAAAAGTCAGGGCCAAAATTTCATTGGGGGCCGCCTTTTGTTGCTGAATGAGGTATGCAATCCGATAGGTAAGTACGCGCGTTTTCCCACTTCCGGCTCCGGCCACAATCAACAGGGGACCCTCGGTGTGACGTACTGCACGCTTTTGTTGTTCATTCAGATCATGAATAAAATCCGGTTCTTTGGGCATAATACTAAAATATTAAAATAGAACGCAGGAATGCCGGTTAGGATAACGGCTGAAAATATAGTTAAGCAGTAGTCTACTAACCATCAATCCAGTTCTTCCAGAATACCTTTGAGCTTGTTCAAATTCGTTTTGGTGTCTTCACGCTTATCACGTTCTCGTTGGACAACCTCTTCCGGTGCATTATTAACGAATCCATCATTATTAAGCTTGCCCTCGACAGATTTAAGAAATCCTTCCAACCGGTTGATCTCCTTTTCTATACGCTCTCGTTCTTTATCGAGATCGATAAGTCCCTTTAACGGTACAAAAACTTCGGTTCCCTCTATAACGGCTGAAGCGGATGTTTCTGGTTTCTCCAGCCCGGTTTTAACTTCGAAGGTATCGATGGATTGTAATTTTCTGAAAATCCATTCATTCTTATGCAGGGCTTTTGCCATATCATCATCTCGGGCACTGAGTATTAGTTCGATTTTATCGTTGGGACTTAGATTAAACTCTGCGCGAATATTACGAACGGATGAAATTATTCGTTGTATCTTTTCGAAAAGGTTTTGGTCATATTCCGAAACTGATGCTTCATCAAATTCCGGCCAGGAAGCCACGATCATTGCTTCATCAATCTCGCGGGGACGGATATGCTGCCATATCTCTTCTGTAATAAACGGCATAAAGGGATGGAGCAGTTTCATTAAATCCTCAAAGAAGTTGAATCCACACGACAAGCGTTCAGCGGGTATCTTGGCCCCGGGTTCATCCGCTTTGATCAATTCAATATACCAGTCACAAAAGTCATCCCAGATCAGCGAATATATTTTGTGCAGCGCTTCATTAATACGGAAGGACTCCATGTCTTTGTTTACCGCGTCAATAGTTTCATGCAGGCGCGACAACATCCAGCGGTCAACAAGATTGTCGGCATCTATCGTAAGTTCCTTGGTGTATTCTTCATCTCCATCTTTATTCATCGTAAGGAAACGAAATGCATTCCAGATCTTATTGGCAAAATTTCGTCCCTGTTCGCATAGCTGTTCCTCAAAAAGCAGGTCGTTACCGGCAGGAGAAGAGAACAGCATACCTACCCGAACGCCGTCTGTGCCATATTTTTCCATCAGTTTAATAGGATCAGGCGAATTTCCCAGCGATTTTGACATTTTACGGCGCTGACTATCGCGGACGATCCCGGTGTAATATACATTGCTGAATGGTTTCTCGTCGCGAAATTCATAACCGGCAATAATCATTCGCGCTACCCAGAAGAACATGATTTCCGGGGCTGTAACAAGATCGTTTGTTGGATAATAATAGTTGATATCTTCATTAACGGGATTGCGGATACCATCGAAGACGGTGATGGGCCATAACCACGAGGAAAACCAGGTGTCTAGTACATCTTCGTCCTGCCTGATGTCTCCTTTGGTCAGGGA
>JASFMR010000056.1:0-24003 GCA_050117475.1 Balneolaceae bacterium
CCAAAAAATCCCCCGGTTGCAAAGGAAGCGCCATAACTTGGAATCCCCAAGGCCTCAAGGCGGATATCTTTAGCGGGACGAGCTATAAAACGCAGACCGGCCCCCCCGGTCAAGCTGCCGAATTTAAACCGGTTGAACCGGGTGGCAATAACCTGATCATTGGACATCGTGGTATAGCGTGAGGCAATGCGAACGGGAATTTGAATAACCATCTCTTTTGAGCGGTGAAGGTTAATCCCAAGATCAATGTTCCCGCCTATATCAAAATAGGACACATTATCAATGCCTGTAACCTCCCCCCCGGTGCCCAGGAATAAGGACACCCCGGGACTGTTGTAACCCACTCGCAAAATTGAGCCGTTGAATTCGAAGGCCCCGCCCTGTTGCGACGGCCCCAGCGAACCTCCCTCATAGTTCACGTCAAGGGGTTCCAGCCCAAGATAAAGCTCGGTTTGGGGCGTATTGAAACGTGGCCCCTGACTGCCCACCGAAAACATCTGGGCCTGCACCCTCGGGATACAAAAGCCCAGGATAAAAAGTCCCGAAAGAATAGCTTTAGCCAGAGAAGAAAAAAATTTTATAAAAGGGGAATGCTGTATCGGATATTCACATTTCATTGGTGTATGTTCAATATTTAACGATTGTTTTGAATCTATGAAAATCGCAGGATTACTGATAATAATTTCTCTTATGACACCGAGTGCTGCTGACATAACTTCAGATACCGTTTATAAGTTCAAACCTACAAACATTGACGGAAAAGAAACATCCCTTAGTACCTTCAAAGGCAAAGTTTTACTCATTGTGAACACCGCCTCGGAGTGTGGATTCACGCCTCAATACGACGGGCTGCAGACTCTTTATAAAACATACAAAGACCAGGGACTGGCCGTGCTGGGCTTTCCCGCAAATAATTTCGGGGGACAAGAACCCGGAACGGACGAGGAGATTAAACAGTTTTGTAAAGTCAACTATGAAGTGACATTCCCGATGTTTTCAAAAGTATCCGTAAAAGGGGGGAATCAACACCCGTTATTCACCTATTTGACGACTGTTGAAAACGAGGACTTTACGGGAGAGATTAAGTGGAATTTTGAAAAATTTTTGATTGGCAAGAACGGCAAACTGATCCGCCGTTTCCGAAGTACAAAAAAACCTCAAAGTAAAGAAATAACGAGGGCAATAGAAAAGGCTTTAAACAGTTAATAACATTCTGATGTATCCCTAATACATCCCTACATCCCATCACCATCCCGACAGAGGGCCGTAACTGATACTTACGGTCCTCTTTTTTTGTTAATTCAAAAGATGAGAGACCAGTAAGAACTCCGGAATACGCACATTCAGCAGCTTGCCGTCGTCCCGCTCCATGGTATAGAACCCACGCATGCTGCCCCGGTACGACTTAAGCACACAAAAACTGTTGTATTCATGTTTCCCCCTGGAATTTAGGGTGGGCTGGATGCCGATCACGCCCTCCCCGTCAACTTCATAATTTTCACCGGCCGAGTCCTCAATATCCCAATGACGTTTTAACAGCTTTACCGATTGGGAACCCAAATTTCGAATCGTAATAAAGTAGGCAAATACATGTTTATTCACCGGGGGACTTGATTCTCCTTCCAGGTAAACAGGCTTTACCTCTACACTTACGTCATGGGAGACTTCTACAAATGTGGGCTGGTACATGGGCATGTCCTATTCATATTTTAAAACTCATTGTAATAAAATCAGATGAGTAGTCAAAAGAATTAAAAAAAGCTGAAAACTTTCTTGACATCAGAGCCGTAAGGTCGTTATATTTGGTGCTCTGATTTGGCAAGGCGCTGGTCACAAAGAACGGTCAGCAATTGACCTTTTTCGGCGCCTGTTAAGAGCCAATAGTTTTTTGACATTTTTTATCACGGTCCGGTAGTTCAGCTGGTTAGAACGCCTGCCTGTCACGCAGGAGGTCGCGAGTTCGAATCTCGTCCGGATCGCTTTTCTATAAGCCGCTAGCTCGCAAAGGGTTAGCGGCTTTTTTATAATATTTTACCCTTTTATGAATGAATATTTTGGGGGACAAGGTGGGGGCAAAGATCAATCCTCCTTTTTTAAGTAACAAGATAAGCTTAATTAACAAGTACCTTATTTTTACACTTGAGACTATTAGCGTCAATGCCATCCCAAACGCATCGGGATATTGCTTTGACCTTGAGTTTCTCCCCATCAGAATTTTCCACCCAACCCTGGGCATTAAAACCATAAGCATTGTGATTAACGCTTTTTGGGTTCAGAAACGAAAGCTCATCATTGCTATTAAACACTACATGCGCCTTCCCGGTACCAATCAAAGTGGCGCTCCCGCTATTTAAATCTTGGCAACTGGCTGGAGCTGGATTCCATAATGATGCGGTAAGATCCTTACCTCTAGAAAGTTCAATTACGCGGTTATCGTCTTCCGGAGGAAATATTATTGTGGTATCAAAAATGTCAAAACCAGTACCACCGCTGCAGACCTCAAAAAGATCTGCACCAAAAAATGCCCCATCGCCCGTTATCGGATCAATAGCAATAAGAAAAAAACCAGTACCATCAATACGTATGACATTAGGGCCAGAATTTGCTGGAGGCCCCTGTTGGTTACCCATAAGCACTGGATTCAGCATAGGTGATTCTTGCCTTTTTACTGGGGCAGTGGTAGTAGTATCACATGCAACTTGTAAAGATAGGAATACCAGAAGCGAAGCAGTTTTGATTAAAGTCCTCATTGTTGACCTCTCCTTTTGACATGAATATTCCATTTATGCAAAGAGATAGCCAAATCTGTAGGGAAGAAAAGCCAACTATTAAGAAATTGGGCAAATCTAATACGGATAGGCCCTTTCAAAAGTCCACTCTATAAGTAAGACCCTCAAAGCAAAAAATCCTTACAAATTATTTTTCAACTCCGAAAATTAAAAAGTAGTTATTGGGGTATTTAAGTGCGTTTGTATCGAGTATACCGAAATGATCCCCTGCTAATAGTATTGCTCCAATAGCATTCGCGTCAATAAATATTGAATATTTGTGCTTTTAAATCTCCTTTTGGCGTCTGTAATAATCAACCAACTAATATAATGGGTGACCCCATTCTAAGAACTGGATACGGAAAGAGCAAAATAGCACCTCCTCAAACATAACTATTATAAGTTTTTATTGAGATAATTTATCGAAACACCCCTTTTGGGAAAAAAATTGACTTTTTAACACCTTAAATATAGTATTAACATATATTTTTCTTTATCCAACTAAATATCAAGAGGTTATCATGAGAAAATCAATTCCTTCCTTATCCGTTTTTTTAACTTTAGTACTAGGAATACTGCTCGGCCAGGGGTGCCAAAGTACGGTCACGCCGGATGCAAATGAGAATGCCTCCATTGACCCGGCGCAATCACTTCGATTCACCGGCCGAGACTCGCTGATAGCAAGGCCGGGTGGGGTCGCCCTGATCGCAAAAGTATCGGGAGATCTCCAGGCGGCAGAAGATCAGGACTGTGCACCGCCCAGCTTATACCTGAGCGGTACCGGAAAGGGGCAGGCAACACATCTCGGCCAAACAATGGTTGAACAAACTGCTTGCATTGCTGAAAATGGGGAGGTCCGAGGTACTTTTACGTACGAAGGGCGTACGGGGGGTACCATTTCTGGAACTTACGAGGGGACGCTTGAAGGCGGTGAACTGACTGCCGATGTGACGGTGGAAACCGCCTCTGTTTCAGCTCCCCGTGAAACCCCTCCCGCCGGTGAAAATTGGGGCGGCGGACAAATAAAAGGGACTATGACTGCTTCCGGTTTCAATTATGAATTTGTCGGCTGGCTGTTCCATCACGAGACTGACGAATAACCTGTCACGGTTACTCCTTAATCCTTGAACAAGCGATTACTTGTCAGAGCTCATAATAATAACTGCTTACTATAAATGTACCTCAGGAGCGAAACTAAGCCGAAACGCCACAGAATTCTTATAATTCAAATTTACTTTTAAGGTTTTATGGTTATTACATAATCAAAGATTTCCTACAGCCAATTGAACATTTTTCTCACAATAGATTGGCATCTCATTTAATAAACTTTAGTGATATTTTTAATTGCATAATTAGAAATTTATTCACTATTAATTTTTAAAATTTTTTGGAGGGGAAAATGAGTAATGTACCTAGATCTGCCAATCTTCTTGTAAATATACTTTTAGAAGATCCAAGCATATTAAAAAAGAATGAAAAAGAACGAGAAAAAAAATTACGGGCGCTCGCAAAAATTGCAACTGAACATTACCCGACACCAGCCCTTGTAGGTGATAGTGATATATATAAGGTTGTAGTTTGGGCTTTGGGGATTGTAGCTGTTTCTGCAGTAATCGGTACAATAGTATTGGTCATTGTATCCGGGATGAAATCTATGATTCAAATTCCCGAGACAATTACGGCTTTGGGATCAGCCGCTATTGGAGCATTAGCGGGATTATTAGTTCCCAGACAAACGGCACAATCATCCCCTCAAGCGGTAAGTGTAACTACCTCGAATTCAGAGGGCAAGAAAAATTTAAACAATGCAAAATAAGTTGGCTAATGGCTGGGTAAATGACTTTCACGGTCAACAACATATTCCTAATGGACCGAGGTCTGATTGACAAGTTAAGATGATAGAAATACAGTAACCAATATTTAAAATTGTTTTAGGGATAGTCTTTTTAAAAATTCCCTGTTGGATCTATATGGTCTAAAAACAAAAAGCAATGGAACACTATTTAGAACTTCGTCCTACCATTGTCCGTCTCAACACGGTTTATTGGCGTTTTGTCACAGAGCTGTTGTTTTCGTCCCTCAAAAGTGGTCTCTTATCACCAACTGTCACTTATTAACATAACCCTGCTCCCAAGAAAGAATGCCTACATTCAAATTGACCGCTTTCCTTCCTCTCCTTGTTATCTCACTGCTCATTCCCGCCCTGGGCTTTGCCCAAACAGAAACAGAGGTCAGCCGGCTGAAGCCGGAGCAGTACTTTGACTTCTGGGTCGGCACATGGGATTTGACGTGGAAAGCATCCGACGGAACCATCCAAAGGGGAACCAATCATATTGAGAAGATTCTGGGTGGAAAAGTGGTGATGGAAAATTTCGAGGCCAAAACCGGCCGGCTTAAAGGATATGAGGGCAAGAGTGTTTCGGTGTACGAGAAACGTACGGGCACCTGGAAACAAACCTGGGTCGACAACAGCAGCGAGTATATCGACCTGGTCGGAAAGGTTGACGGAAACAAACGAATCTTTTGGACGGAAACGACCGGCCCCAACGGGGAGAAGACGCTGAAGCGAATGGTCTTTTATGATATCACCGAAAATTCGTTTACCTGGGACTGGGAATCCTCGACCGACAACGGCGACTCCTGGCAGTTGCGTTGGCGTATTCATTATAAGAGAAGCGATGAAGCATCCATGTAACGGGCTTAACAGTTCGAAACCTCACTCCTCGTTTAAGAGATCGGTGGCATCTGATATATTTACCAAAGAGAAAACAAATTCCCATAGTGCGAATATTTTGTTATCCTGAATTTGGGTATTTGTAAAATGACACCGCCCAACCACTAGCATCATCGGCACATTTTGTTATTCAAGGTTCATACGATTGAAACTGACCAATAAACATAAAAGGCTGCTTGTGAAGGCACTGAAAATCAGTGGGCTTTGGATTGGTGTGGCCTTTTTGATTTCATCCATCACCTTCCTGAACCAGATCCAGGAAAATTACTCGGAGAACCTGTCGGTATTAAATGTCCTGCTGTTTGAAACGGTCTGCATCTCTCCCTGGGCGGTCAGCACCCCTTTTATTGTCCGAATAGCGCGCCGCTTTAGGTTTGAAGAGGGACAACGATTGACAAGTGCCGTTGTTCACTTCCTGGTGGCCCTCGCTGTTTTCAGTTTTCACACGATCATTCAAAGCCTGACCGTAACCTGGTTTTATCATGATCCGGTGAGCCTGTCCTATATGTGGCTCGATTTTCGCGGCTTTCTTGATATGCGCCTCATGCTGTACACCGGCTTGTTGCTGGGCATCTATGCTATCGACTTCCAGAAGAGGAACCGGGAAATTGAGCTCCGGGAACCGCGGTTGAAAGCCCAGCTCAACAGGGCCAAATACCGGGCTATGATAAACCAGATTCAACCCGACTTCCTGATCGACAGCATTGAATCCATTGAACGCAATATCGCCGATGATCCCGAAAGGGCGGAACATGTCCTCATCGATCTGAGCGATTTGCTGAGAATCATGCTCAAAAATATCGAGCGCGAAGAAGTGTCGATACAGGAAGACCTGGAATCATTTCATTTATATGTTGAAATACTTCGAAATCGGCTCGACACGGATATCCGGGAGAAAACTGACATCAGTCCCGACTGCTATCATGCCCGGATCCCCTCGTTTTTACTGCTTGTCCCCTTTTTGGAAAAGGTGATAGAGAAGACTCCCGATACCGGTTCAATCAAAAGTATCAGTTATAAAGCCGAACGGGTTGGAAATGAGGTACACCTCGAGGCCTCGATCGACGGCGTCCCGACCACCAGTGAGGTGCTGGATAAGGAGCAAAAGAGGCGGCTGGCTAACATCCTGACCCGGCTTAAGGACAAGTTTGATGACGATTCTGTTAAACTGACGACAGAAGCAAAAGACTCGAAAATTTTTATCTACTTTCATATCCCCTTCCACGGCATAAAAGAGGATCCGGAAGCAGTACTTACCGGCTTTGAGGATTATGAAACCACTAATGTAATCCGAGAATCGTAAAATGAGTCGCTTTACCCAGCTATATCAAAAAATTATAAAGGGACGGTTACTGATCGCCCTTGGGATGGTGATATGGCTGTTTCTTTTTCTCACGACTGTCAGCCGAACGTATGCCTACTACCTGCGAAACCAGATGGAACTGGAAATGGGGTATATCTTTTTCCGGGCCTTTTTAATCTGGGCTATCCCTCTGCTTTTTGTACCTGTTTTTATTCAGCTGGCTAAAAAGTGGCCCCTCGACGGTACTTCAAAATACCGAAACGGCCTTATTCACCTTGTCCTAAGTTTGTCTTTCGTGTTTGTTCATGCCGCCTTGTTTCGTTTTGTCATGCTGGCACGCTATTACCTGATAAATCCCAATGATATTGAATGGAGCGTGGGCTACTTTTTTCAGCCCTATATGACCATCATCTCCTGGCTGGTCATCATCGGTCCCCTTGCCTACTGGCTCATTGTCGGTGCTTATCATTATAAAATGTATTACGCTCAATTCAGGGACCGCCAGCTTAAGAATGCTGAACTTGAATCGGAGCTCTCCTCTATTCGGCTGCAAGTATTGAAGATACAATTGCATCCTCACTTTTTGTTTAACACCCTCCATAATATTAACAGTCTGATGTATGAGGATGCCGAAAAGGCCAAACAGATGCTCTCGCTGCTAAAGAAATTTCTTCAGCTCTCGCTTAATAAGATGGATCGGCAGATCCTGCCGCTGAGCGATGAACTTGAATTCACTGAAATATACCTCGAAATTATTAAAATCCGGTTCAGTGACCGGCTCTCGATCGAAAAGGAAATCGACCCCGATGCCCTCTCTGCACGGGTGCCCGGACTGGTCTTGCAACCGTTGGTCGAAAATGCCGTTAGGCATGGTATCGCCAAGAAGATCAACCCGGGAGCCATCCGAATCACCGCGACAAAAGAGGGGGGTATGCTTAAAATGACTGTCGAAGACGACGGGCCCGGCCTGCAGGGAGAACCGAATGAAAATGGGGTCGGTTTGCAAAATATCCGGCAGCGTCTTGAACAACTGTATTCCGGTTATACTTTTGATCTCGGCCGCTCCACACTGGGCGGACTTAAAGTTGTAATCGAAATTCCTTATCAACCCGTACAGGAACCTATCCTGGTAACCCACTGATGATACTATGGAAGCACCAATAAAAACGGTTATTGTCGATGACGAACCCCTGGCCTGCAAGCGATTGGCCAAACTCCTGAAAGAGGACAAAGACGTAAATGTTATCGAGGTTTGCAAAAACGGCAAAGAGGCCATTGAAACCATCAATGAGAAGAAACCGGAACTGGTATTCCTGGATATACAGATGCCCGAGGTAGATGGTTTTGACGTTTTGAATAATATAAACCGCGATCACACCCCGGTCATAGTGTTTGTGACGGCTTACGACGAATACGCCGTCCGGGCGTTTGAGGTAAATGCGTTTGATTACCTGTTGAAGCCTTTTAAAAAAGAGCGGCTGGAGAACGCCCTGGGAAGAGCCAAAAAAGCCATCCGGGATACGCCGGAGGAGGTGCTAAACAGTAAGATCGGTGATCTGCTTGAGACCCTGAAAGGATCGGGTAACCACTTGAAACGCCTGATGGTCAAATCGTCGGGACAGTACTTTTTTATCAAGGCCGAAGACATCGACTGGGTGGAAGCGGCCGGAAATTATGTGCGCATCCATTCCGGTAACAAGCGATACCTGATCAGGAATACCATGGTCAACATGGAAAAGAAGCTGGATCCCGACATCTTTTTCCGTATCCACCGTTCCGCTATCGTCAATATCAACCGGGTTAAAACAATGGAAAAATGGTTTCACGGCGATTACAAGGTCATGATGGAGAACGGCGAAGAGCTGACTATGAGCAGAAACTATAAGGAGCTGCTCGAGCAATTCTGAGGAGACCCTTCTCCTTTTCCAAGACTTGTTTATTACTGCTGCCCTGTAAGACTATGGTTCTGACGTTTTATCCCGCCATACCTCTGCCTATCCCAAAAATATTAACCTGCGGCTGTTCCTCACGTACCTTAGTTATCAAGCCAGGTTAACATTATTCTTATTAGATGCATGTTTTACCATGCATCATGCGCCCAAACTATGAAATCAAAGCCCATGAAAAAGTATATCCCCGTTCTCACAACAGTGATTTTATTGGCCTTTTGCGCTGCTGTTTTGGGACAAACTGTGAAACAGAAGAAAGGCAGCAACATGCTCTACGCCATTATCCAAAAGGATGGGATTGAACAAGCCGTAAAAAAGTTCACCCGGCTCCAGAAGATGAATTCCGGTGAATATGACCTGGGCGAATCAGAAATAAACAAGCTGGGCTACAAACTCCTGAATGAGGATAATCTCACATCGGCCGAACAGATCTTTGACTTAAATGTGGAATATCATCCGGAATCCATCAACGCACTCGACAGCCGTAATGATGCCTACATGGCACTTGGGAAGTACGAAGAAGCGGCTAAAGCTTACCAAAAGATCCTTTCCATGCTGGAAGAACAGGATTTACCGCCCAGGCAGGAGCGCCGGTTGAAAAGCAAAGCACAAACGAACCTCTACCGGGTAAAACACTTTGTCCCTCCCTCCAAAGACGCTTTTAATTATATAAGCTTTTATGGTGGCATACCGGCGGGCAAATGGGATATGGAAAATGTAGCCGGTTTTAACCGAAAGCACCCCGACTTACCGGTAAGCTACACCGGAAACAACCTGTATTTCAGGCCGATACCCGGAAATACCGAAGAAACATTTAACAGTTCAAATCCCACTGACATAGCAACGGGATTCATTGGCGGTTATTTGACTGATTTTATCAGGCAGGGTGACATCACGGATATCAGCGATCTGTGGAATTCAAACAACTGGGATGAGGTTTTCCCCAAAGCCTTTACGAGACTGTCCGGTTACAACGGTAAACAATATTTTGTACCCATGGCTTACCAGTGGAATCCCGTTTGGTACCGCAAAGATATCTTTGACAAGCACGGGCTCAACCCACCCAAAAGCTGGAAAGAATTATTGAGTTTATGTGACCGGCTTAACGAGTTGGGGTATGCGCCGTTTTCCATATCGGTACAGAACTGGCCGCCCCCTGTAGCCCGTTGGTTCTCTATCCTTGACTTGCGCCTCAATGGCCCTGACTTTCATCAACAGGTTTCACAGGGGGAGGTCTCTTTCAAAAACGAGCGCATCCGAAATGTCTTTGAACACTGGCAGACCCTTTTCCGGCACCACGCTTTCCCGGACAGCTCCTATACTTACAACTATACCAATGGGATCCAGGCCTTTACTTCCGGAAAGGCGGTCATGTACAACCTGGGGGAATGGCTTTTCGAAAGCTTGAATGAGGAACAGGCTAAAGAGCTGGATTTCTTTGTCTTTCCTCCCATGAAACCGGGCATCCCCTCAGCGGAAATTGTCCATGTCTATGGGGCCTATATGACCAACAGGAGCACGCATCCCGCCGGGGCCCGCGCAATGTTGGCCTACCTAGGCAGCCGTAGCTCCCAACAATCCAATGTAACGGCGAATCACCGTATAGTCGCAAACAGCCGGGTCGATTCCTCGCTTTATACTCCGGTACAACGACGGATCATAAAACAGATGAACCACACCGATCAACTGGTGCCGTTATTTGAGTTTAGCACCAAACCCGCTTTTGGCAGGAAAGCGTTGCGGATCTTCCAGGAGTTCTGGAAGGACCCGGAAGATATCGATGGCACCCTTGTCAAACTCGAAAAAGCCCGGCGGGAAGTGTTTGGAATGTAATTCAAAACAGGTAACGGATTAAAAAATGTTGATGTTGATAGAGGAGGACTTAAAAAAACACATTAAGTCATTCTGAACTTGTTTCAGAATCTCATATACAGCTTAGTTGGCTTACAATACATATGCTGAACTAAATTCAGGATACAATTTCTGGTTCTTCAAAGCCTTCAAGTGCCATATTAACCCGAAGGATAAGTGATGTAGTAATTTTTATAAATAGATAACCTTAAAAGTGAACGATATGTTAAAGAAGCTTTCTTTTCCTATTTTGGTCGTGATACTGGTTACGGGATTGAATTCCGGGTGTCTGGCCCAGACAACTAATACCCTTCAAAGGGCCGACAACGAGTTTAAGGCGGGCAACTTTGAAAGGGCAGCCGAGCTGTATAATCAGCTAATAGAAAATGACGCTCAAAATAGTCAATACTGGCAAAAGTTAGGCGCCGCCTACTACCGTCTGCAAGAATATGATAAAGCTATAGTGGCAATGACTAACGCTGAACGTAACGGAGCAAAAGAAAACCTTCAGCTAACTGCCATCAAAGCCTTTTCCTATGCTGAATTAAATCAAAAAAACAAAGCTTTTACCTATCTTGAAAAATTGGCCGCCCTTGGATTCAGCCCAAAAGCAATGGCAAATCATCCGAAGCTGGCCGGCTTAAAAGATGACCCCAGGTTTAAAAAGTTATTAGCTAAAGCAGACAAAATGGTTTATCCCTGTAAATACGATCCGAAAAACAGGCAATTTGATTTCTGGGTAGGTAATTGGAACGTATATGTGAATGGAAAGAAAGTCGCCGAAAGCCATATTCAAAATCTTTTGGAGGGTTGTTTGATTTTGGAAAACTATCATACACTCAGTGGGGGCTTTGCCGGGAAGAGTATGAATTATTACAATTCAAAAACCGGTAAATGGGAACAAATCTGGACCGATGTTAACGGCCAGATCAGTCGTTATGAGGGTGAATTAGAAGATGGAGAGATGCACTTTTTGGGAACCAACATTTCAAAAGATGGAAATACCAACAACGTGCGCATGGTTTTTACTCCGAACCCCGACGGCACCGTTCGTCAGCTGTTTGAGAGTTCTAGTGATAGTGGCAAGACATGGAATGTTTCTTTCGATGGTATCTATAAACCTATGAATGGCAAGGATGGAATGAGATAATTAAACGCTATTTTTAACATCATTAAACGTTCAGTTTTAATGAATCATTGATTTCTCGGTCTTACCCAATTTCATAAATAAGAACTACTTAAAAGTTAGTTATAATAAAACATCTAATGAAAGTGGCTGCTATATATGATATTCACGGGAATCTCCCTGCGCTTGAAGCCGTTATAGATGAGATTATGCGGGAAAAAATTGACTTGCTTGTAGTTGGAGGGGATGTGGTACTTGGCCCGATGTCTCAGGAAGCTCTAACTTTTCTGTTAGATATCAATATTCCAAAGAAGTTTATCAAAGGAAATTGTGAAGTTGCTGTGCTGGCAGAAATGAACCATAAAAAATATACGATTTCCGAACAAGCAAGGGAGAGTGTACGTTGGACTTCAATGCAGCTGAATTCTGAACACAAACGTTTACTGTCAAGTTGGCCGGCCACATTTAATTGTCACGTACGGGGTTTGGGGAAGGTACTATTTTGCCACGCGACTCCTCAAAACGAGAATGATATTTTCACACAGCTCACACCGGAAGAAAACCTCCTGTCTGTTTTCTCAGGGGTAAATGTAGAAATTATAATTTGCGGGCATACGCATATGCAATTTGATAGAAGGATAGGCGACGTTCGTGTTGTAAATGCCGGCAGTGTAGGAATGCCATTTGGAGCAACCGGGGCTGATTGGATTATGCTCGACCAGACAATTCAATTTCGGCATACTGATTACGATCTTGAAAATGCTGCGGAACGAATTCGGGATACAAAATATCCACAAGCCCAGGAATTTGCTAAAAACTATGTGTTAAATACCCCCTCAAAAAGTGAAATGTTAAAAATATATGCAGCCAGTGAGATTGGCAGGCAAATGTAATCACATAAATTTTAGAATAGACCAGATGTTGCTCTTACTAAACTAACCTGAGAGTGCCAGAAAGAAAGGAGAAGACCACCGACTAATCATCAGATTGGGCAGCGTCAAAGAAATCTTTACTGTTTACGAGGGTTTGGGTTGCGTAATCATCATAATTAAACAGGGCCACCGTACTACGGTCCGGGTTCATAATTACAATTTCGTGGCTTACCGGAGATTGTTTTGCGTACATCCCGTGAACATTTTCGAGGTATTGCCTTCGCGAACCGTCTCGATTGATGATACAGAAGTCCCGGTTGTTTGTCGTAAACAGGATTTGGCCGTCGGACGTCCAAGTCGGGTAAAAATTATGATGGTCGTCCTGCGTTACATTACGATGGAACGAACCGCGGGCATCAGTCAGGTAAATCTGATCCATATGATCACCCTTCTCGAGGTAGTAAACGATTTGATCATTATCCGGTGCCCATTGGGGACTGTAACTTTGGGCACTATCGGAATGTGTAATTTGGCGAAGCCCGGATCCGTCATTATTCATCACAAAAATTTCGTAGTGGTCTTCCCGATCACTGTTGAAAACAATCATCGAACCGTCCGGGGACCAAGATGGAGCGATATCTCTGGATGGATTATCGGTGAGCCGAATAGCTTCCCCGTCATCCAGTTCTCTCACATAAATATCCATATTTCCATGTACAAGCTTACAATAAACCAGTCTCTTGCCGTCCGGATGTATAGAGATATTTGGCACCCCTTTGTCAAATTGCTCTATCGTTTGGTCCGCAAACCGATATACATAAAGCCGCCATTTTTCGGGCCCGTAATCGGAATAATCCTTTTTTACGATCATCGAACTAAAAAGAAACGACTGTCCGTCCGGGGCCCAGTCCATGGAACCGAAGATCACTTTTCGGTCCGGCTCCTGGCTATAACCGACAGAGGTTGATCCAAAGACGGTAAGGATGACAATAAACGCCAAACGGGAAAAAACGGAACTGCCTAATTCATTATTTTTTTTCATCTCCCAACTCTTTAATAATTACAAAGTATTACCACCTTTCTTTTTCAAGGTGGCCCGCCATTCGAAAGATTCCTCTCATCAATATAGCAGAATAGTTTTGGAAAAACCTTATTGGAATTTGGAAAACAAAAAATAGGCAATGCTTAAAATAAGCAGGCGACAATCCAGGTAAATTCAACAACCGGACCGGCAAACGGTATATCTGTCTGACTCTACCGAAAAATAGAATCTTCTCATCCGGAGATAAAAAGGGGCTCGTATCCGAGGAATCGGAATTTATACCTCATAGGTTAAAATCACAAAAACATCCCCATGTTTTTCTACATCCGTCAGTTTCAATGGTGGGACAGTAATATTACGCGGCAGCAGTGGCGCTCCCGACCGAAGCATGACCGGTGCTACAGCGAGAATAAGTTCGTCAAGCAAACCGTGATCGTAAAACTGTCCTGCCAAATCCCCGCCCCCCAAAATCCAGATGTTTTTCCCTGCTGCAGCTTTCACCATATCAGCATGGACGGAGGTCACCTCACCATCCGAAAAACGGATATCCGCCCCATTCACAATCGGCAAATTCCGGTGGGTAAAGACCCATGTGGGAATGTCATAGGGCCATCTTTCGGGGTTTTCAAGCATGTTTTCATGCTCCAGAATCCATTCATACGTTGTGGCTCCCATCGCCGAAGCACCCACCTTATTTATAAACCGGGGATAATGGCCTTTCATGCTTTCTATTTCACCAAACTGGAAAAGCCAGTCCAGCGAATTATCCTCATCAGCGATATAACCATTGATACTGGTGGCGGTGTAGTACTGTGTTTTCATCGTAAGTATTATTTATGATGGCGAAATAACAGATATCTAATATCCATTGGAACGATTGACTATAACCCCTGGGCAATCGACCGATCTATCTGCAAAAATTCTACGGGTGCCCCGTTATCCTCAATAAATGCAACCAACACGCCGGGACTCGGGCTATTCGGCTGGATGATTACATGCTTACCGTCGATTGCTTTTTCTAAATCATCAACCTCAAATGCGATATGCGGTAGCGTTTTAACGATTTCCGGAAAGTCGGCATCCGCTTCGAAACGGATCCATTCTATACCGTAAGGACTTTTCCCAGAACCGCTCACGTACATTTTCAGATGTTCGATATACTCTTCCTCTTGCCTCTTTTCTGTGGTCGGTATCCCCAAGTGATGGTATTTCATTTTGGTATCCTTTTCAAATTGATCCCCCATTACAATGCGTTACTTTAAATCTAATTCCCAAATATGAATCTCTGGCCAATTTTCGCTGATGGGATTATGGTTACCATCATATTTAGCCCACGGGCTGTTGGCGATATAAAACAGGTTCCGGTCTACAATCACACCGAGCGTGGGTTCATTCAAATCATCCAGGGCCTGGTCGGTAAATAGTAACGATTCTAGCTTGGCCCTGCCGTGATTATTTATTTCCAGCGTTCCCACTCTTTTGGGATAGGTCCCGTTCTGGATAAACGCCAGGGTCCTATCCATCAGATAAATCCCGTCAGCACCCCGTGTTTGGTAATTGTTTTCCATAAGTGGGGTCACCCTTCGGCTGGTAAGGTTGATGGAGAAAATGCCGGTGATGTAATCAGCCACAAACAAATAGCGCAAGTCGGAGGAAACAGCCACTCCCTGAAGATTCCACCAATGTTGATCCTGTGCAAACCGTTTCAAATTCTGGCTCCCCGGATCTATCACATAAATAACAGGATTGTTACTGTCGGTAACAAATATACGCCCATCGCTGGCAACAACAAGATCCCCAAAAAGATGTTTTCCCTCTGAGGTAAACTGTTTCTCAATCTTAGCCGTTGTAATATTGATTAAAAGCACGGCCGATTTCCCTTCAAGCGCGGGATCATATTGCTCAAACTCCGGCAACGCACTGGTCGCCACCCACAGCTTTTCTGGTGATTGTCTATCGAATGTCATTCCCATTACCGACCAGTATCCCATCGATGATAAGTCTATGACTTGTTTTTCATGGGAACCATCGGGGTCATAACTAAAAATCCGGCCCGATCGGATATCTCCGAGTAAAAATCGAGAGGTTTGTGCATCAAACACGATCCCCTCCGGATGAAAATTCGGTTTTGATATAGAAAACGCTGGTTTTGAATTCATCCTGGGCCTATTGAGACTTTTTATATTTTCTAACAAACCTTCATAACCGGGGTCCATTCTTAGGGGATTAAAATCCTTATCCCGGCTAAATTCATTTTTGGCATAAAAGTCACTTCTTTTTTTAAGTACCTCAATGGCCTTCCCTTTTTGCCCATTTAACACATAAGCTGCAGCCAGGTTGTATAATAACGTCGGGTGATTGGGGCGAGCGGAATCCGCTTTTTGTGCAGCTTCCAAAAATGACGAATAATCCCCATTGTTATAAAACTCTACCTCCTCCTTATAATAATCGTGGTAGGTTTTCTGGGCGGTTACCGTGGTAGCCGAAGTTAACATCAGCAAACCACACATCAACAAAAGCCTGAAATTCGACATCCTGGATTCTTTTATTTCTTAATAAACCATTATGATTAATCCACTTCTCTTTTACGAACCAATATTGACAGAAAGCGTATAAGTGCTACGATCGGCTTTATTTCTGAAACAAGATAGCTAATCAAGGAATTAGTGCCCCTGCATGGAGGGCTTTTTAATTTTACCTATATTTGAGCAACGGATCCCAAAGACTTTTAACAAAATCAATTACCATGCGACAAGAAGAACTAAATAAAGGCAGCAGGCTCATTGAGAATATTATGGGCAGTACCATTAAAATTGCACAGGAAGACGTAAAGGATATCCCACTGGCCTTTCTGGCGGTTGAGGATATGAAATTCCACCAGTCCTGGAAATGGCTGATGCCCGTCGTGATCAAGATTGAGGAAGAGCTGGGCTACCCGGTGCTCATTAAAGGCAACTATTGCCAAATCGTTGCGGATGAGAATACTACCTTCGAAACAGAATCCGATTCAAAAATGGACGCGGTTTACCGGACGATTGTCGATTTCCTTGATTGGCAAAAAGATCGATAAGAACTTCATGGGGTAACCCGTGATCAGCACACCAAGGCCTCTAGCTCTCTAAGAGTTAGAGGCTTTTTTATTGGCGGGCAGGCTTAGCCGCATGGAGTATAGAATTTTATAACTCTAATTTTCCTCTTGCCACAACTGCAACAATATGCATATTATAGTATTAGATGTAGTGTTGTATCCATAGACCTTTAAACCCTACAGTGCAAAATGAAGACACTATGATCAAACTCGACCTTACCGAATCCGAGCAGAGCATACTCAAAGAAATATTGGAAAACACTCTCTCAGATCTTCGAATGGAAATTGCCGATACGGACAAATTTGATTTCAGGGAAACCCTAAAAGAAAAAAAGCGAATCTTAGAAAAGACTATTGGAGCTATTGAAAGTACGACTACGGATGACTGATACTCAAAAAGCTGAAGTTTAGGTAGAAATAGTATTGACCGTTGTCATCTTAGTTAGATTTATGCAAGCCCATTTTTAGCAGGCCAAATCCTCATTTTGCAGGGTGCGCCTCAACACTAACCGGGATTTGATTCGTTTTGTTTTAAATGAACAGGCATAAAAGTTACCAGGTTAAACTTTTTCCTAGAAAACCCTTATTTTTGGGGACTTAACCTGCTATGGTTATAAAGAAACAAAAGGATTCCTGTTCCGTTAACACACCTGGAATTATCCATTAATAAATATATTTAAGTGTAATAAAAACATGCACTTATAGATTATGAAATCTCTTTTCCCCGATTATGATGTGATCGTCGTTGGTGCCGGTCATGCCGGTAGTGAGGCAGCCGGAGCCGCTGCCCAGATGGGCGCTAAAACGCTGCTGATCACAATGAACCTGGATGCAATAGCGAAAATGTCCTGTAATCCCGCCATCGGCGGTGTGGCCAAAGGGCAGCTTGTACGTGAAATTGATGCCATGGGTGGGTTGATGGGCATCGTCGCAGATAAGTCCGGCGTACAATATCGAATGCTCAACACCAGCAAAGGTCCCGCTATGTGGAGCCCCCGCTGCCAAAGCGACCGTGCCCTTTATAGCAAAACCATGCGTGAAGAGCTGGAAAATAAGAAACATCTCCATTTTCGCCAGGATAACGTTGTTGATGTCTTGACGAGCAATGATGGGAAACAGGTTACCGGAGTTCGGACATCAACCGGGCAGATTTTTAATGCCAAGTGTGTGATTCTGACTACCGGAACCTTTGGTAACGGACTCATGCACATAGGAACTACCAAATTCGGGGGCGGCCGTTCCGGGGAACGGGCCTCCATTGGAATATCCGCCGCACTGGAAAAACTTGGCTTTGAAGTAGGACGACTAAAAACAGGCACTCCTCCCAGGCTTGATGGTCGCTCCATTGATAAAGAACAATTGGAAATTCAATACGGTGATGAAGATCCTACTCCCTTTTCATTTCTGACCGACAGCCTTCCCAGCCGTGAAGAACAACTGACCTGTTGGATTGGGTACACCAACGAAAAGGTGCACGATATGCTTCGCTCCGGTTTCGACCGCAGTCCCATGTTCAATGGCACCATTGATTCAACGGGCCCTCGATACTGCCCCAGTATAGAAGATAAAATCAATCGATTTTCAGATAAAGACAGCCATCAGCTTTTCCTGGAGCCGGAAGGCTGGGACACCTACGAAATGTATCTTAATGGTTTTTCCACATCCCTGCCCGAAGATGTTCAGTATAAAGCACTACGTACTATTCCCGGTTTTGAAAATGCCGTAATGCTTCGTCCCGGCTATGCTATTGAATACGATTATTTTCCTCCCTATCAGATTCGCCGAAGTATGGAAACCAAGATTACTGAAGGACTCTTTTTTGCCGGTCAAATAAACGGGACCACCGGTTATGAAGAGGCCGCTTGCCAGGGCCTGATGGCCGGCATTAATGCGGCGAGAAAAATTCAGGGAGAAGAAGAATTTATCCTCAAACGATCGGAGGCATACATTGGGGTTCTCATTGATGACCTCATTACCAAAGGTACCGAAGAGCCTTACCGTATGTTTACCTCTCGGGCCGAACACCGTATCTTGCTCCGCCAGGATAATGCGGATCTGCGTCTGACCGAATTAGGCCACAAGATCGGACTGGCTTCGAAAGAGCGTTTCCAGCAGTTTAGTGCAAAGAAGGAAGCCATTGATAAAATCCATAATTTAGTGGCGGACCATACGGTTTATCCCGAAAAGATGGATCCAATGCTTGCAGAAAATGGTACCTCTTCATTAAGCCAGCCGGTTAAAGCGAAGACATTGATCCCTCGTCCCGAGCTCTCCATTACCGATATTTTGAATGCAGACCCGGAACTCAAGGAAAAGGCACTGTCCATTACGGATGATGAACTTGTTTTTGAACAGGTCGAGATCCAAATCAAATATGCGGGCTATATTGAAAAAGAGTTTGAGATGGTCGAGGAAATGAAAAAACAGGAAGATACCCTCATTCCCGACACCATCGACTACAGCAAGATCAATAGCCTCTCAAGTGAAGGCCAGCAAAAAATGGATCGCATTCGGCCCGAAACACTTGGGCAGGCCAGTCGTATTAGCGGGGTCTCCCCCAGCGATGTGTCTGTACTTATGGTCTATCTTAAAAACTAATAAAAGACCCGCGAAGATATCCTCCTGTTGAAATTACTTTTTCCCGCGGCCTTCATTTACCCCCGTTTCACGTGAAACACCTAGACACACATACCATCAAACCTCATCATGTTTCACGTGAAACATTTGCCGAAACCGATCGACTTATTTCCAACTATCGGAAGCGCCTGGAGTTGTATCTGGACCAGCTTTTGTGGTGGAATAAACGCCTGAATCTGGTCAGCCGGAATGTTTCACGTGAAACTATTTGGGAACATATTCGTCACTCCCTGCTCCTGGCACAATTTAAGGAGTTCAAATCGGCCAAGCTCATTGTGGATGCGGGAACGGGCGGTGGACTTCCGGGCTTGCCGCTGGCTATCACGCATCCCCAAAAACACTTTGTGCTGAATGATTTGGTTACTAAAAAGTGCCTGGCCATGAAACAGATGGCCCAAAAAATAGGGCTAGCAAATGTCGGTATCATAGATGGTTCTATTGAGGATTTCCGGCAGAAAGATCCCTTCCTTCTCATTTCTAAACACGCTTTTAAAATTAATGAGCTCTACCGAATGACCGCCTCCCTGCCCTGGAAAACCATGGTGCTTTATAAGGGAACTGATTTCGAAGGAGAACTGGAAGGTATTGAGGAGTCGTTTACTATCGAGAGCTATGACCTGTCCGAAGAATCGGAATTCTACCGGGGAAAAGCACTGGTAATTGTTAGTCGTTAGAGCGTCGATATTTTTTATATTTCTTCTTGGGGATGGTTATAATAACATTGAGTACAATGCTCGATGTATCGTCGCTAGATACCTATAGCCCACTTTTAAATAGCTCTCCCATGTCATCCTGAATTTATTCCAGGGTCTCGTTTTTAAAAAAGATCATCCAATTTTAGATTCTGAAACCAGTTCAAAATGACTGCGAAATTTCTGGAAAGATAGCTTTCGAAATTTAACTAACTTCATACTTTACTATAAAAAACGTAACTAAAAAAGATTTCCCAGATGAACAGCTCCGAGCGCAGAATGAAGCTGATCCTTATGCTTCAACAGGCAAACCAACGAATTACGGTCGACAAAATAGCCGAAAAATTTGACGTCAGTCGCCGCACAGTTTTCCGCGACTTCAATGCCCTGTCGGAAATGAATGTGCCGGTAACCTGGGACGAATATAATGGCTATGGTATCATGCGGGGCTATAAAATTCCTCCCCTGATGTTTACATCCAAAGAACTGGCAACCATTATGGTCGGTCTCAATTTTGTGAAGTCGCAGGTTGATAAAAAAATGGTTAGTGATGCCAAGGGGGTGGAACTAAAAATTAAAGAGGTGCTTCCAGAGGAGCTGCTCGAATTTATGAATTCCCTGGGGGAACGAACTGTCGTCGACCCCTACTTGAATTTCGGTGCAGAAAAAATGGAAGGCGGCGACTGGTATATAATCAGTTCAGCAATCTCGGAAAATAAATCCATTAGATTTCAATATCGCTCAAAATCCGACGAGAAAAAATCCAGCCGAAAAATTGATCCGTATCTATTGATTTTCTATCGCGACCACTGGAATGTGATCGGCCACTCCCACAAAAGAGATGCTATCCGGAATTTCGTACTCGATCGCATGTCTGACATCAAAATTTTGGATGAAGAATTCGTGCCTTACGGCAAAATCGATATAGAAGGGCTTATTTTTAATTCTGACGAGACTTCCCATTTAATAAGGGTAAATGTATATGAACCGGCTTTAAAGCGATTTCAGGCAAATCTGCCGGCTAAAATAATTAAGAAATACGAAAAAAAGCCTAAATTATTTCAGATCGAATTTTATTTCGATAACTTGGATTTTATCAATAAATGGCTCATGCAATTTTCTGAAGAGGTTAAAATCGTTAGCCCAGATATACTAATTGACAAAAGAAAGAGATTATTAAATGTTATGATAGATAATATTAAGTGATATTATGATACAAAAAAGATCAGTAGCTATCATTGGTACAGGTAATGTTGGTGCCGCCGCCGCATACGCCCTTTTCAATCAGCGCATTGTCAGTGAAATTATTTTAGTGGATCTGAACAAAGAACGCGCCGAAGGGGAAGCCATGGATCTGATGCACGGACAACTTCTTGTAGGAAATGTTAAGGTCAGAGCGGGAAATTATGAAGATTTGAAAGACACCCAGGTAGTGGTGGTCACTGCCGGGGTCGGACAGAAATCGGCAGATGAATCCAGGCTGGAGTTGCTTAACCGGAATGCCGCCGTATTCAAGAGTATCATTTCGGAACTCGATAACTATGCCCCCAATGCTATTCTCATCATAGCTACTAACCCGGTTGATATCTTAACCTATGTATCCCAGACACTGAGTAGTCGAAATCCGCAACGTATCATCGGCACCGGTACCCTTCTGGATACAGCCCGATTCCGTTCATTGCTCGGCCGTTATTATGATGTTGACCCGCGTTCAGTGCACGCTTATATCTTGGGAGAACACGGTGACTCGGAAGTCCCGATTTGGAGCCAAGCCAATATCGGGGGCAAGCCGATAGTTCATAGCACTATTATGGGTAAACCCTATAACCGTGAAGCTCTGGATCAAATTTATAAAGAATCCCGGAACGCAGCCTATGAAATCATCAAGCGAAAGGGATTTACCAACTTGGCTATCGGCGTCGTTATCGCTCGGATTGTCCAAGGGATCCTTGAAGATGAAAAGAGTGTGATCCCGGTCAGTGTTTACTGGAATGGGCATTACGGAATTGAAGATGTCTGCATGAGCATTCAGAGTGTCGTGGGTATTGAAGGGGTGAGATACTGTGTTACGCCCGAATTGAATGATGATGAGATTACCGGATTGGAAAATTCGGCAGCTATCCTGCAAAAAAATCTTGCCGGCATTGACCTAACATAAAAGAAGCGAGATCTATCTCATAAATGTCCACCCTCACCGCTATATTATTTATCAAGTTCGTTGTTTATATTGGGCTACTAACAAGTATATAAAAAACAATACTATGTCCGACCCGCATTCCTTAAAGAGATCTTTTGAAAGAAACCAGAAGGCCCTTACGCTTAAACCGTCTATTGGGCAATATACTACCGTAACCAAAATCAAACTTCGGAATGGGACCACCTGTGACGTGGAACACGGCGACTGGAATTTTATCTGTGATGTTGGAAAAGACCAAGGAGGCAATAACGAAGGACCGGGCCCCAGTGTTCTGCAGCGGGCGGCCCTGGGCAGCTGCCTGGCTATAGGCTACTCTACCTGGGCTGCAGTCTTGGAGATCCCGATTGATTCCCTTGAAATTGAGGTGGAAGCCGACGTAGATGCCCGCGGCCAATTCGATGTTGGAGAAAATCCTCCCGGATACAAGGATCTACGTTACCGGATTATTATTGAAAGCCCTGCTTCACGAAAAGACTTGTTGAATCTTATTGAAAAGGCGGATGCCCACAGCCCTGTACTTGACGATTTTTTACGTCCCGTGGAGGTTAGCAGGCAGATTGAAATTACAACAACAAAATCTGAGAAGGTGGAATAGTGATGAGGCCTGATCTTCAACGTCGCATCCAGCGTTACGGCTGGGACAAAGCTGCCGGTTTTTATGATGAGTCCTGGCGCAGGCAATTAAAGCCGGCGCAGGATTGGATGCTCGAAATTGCAGCATTAAAACCCGGGGAACAGGTTCTGGATGTGGCTTGCGGTACGGGGCTTGTTACATTTCCGGCTTCCAAAATGGTGGGTTCAGAAGGCACTGTTGCAGCTACCGATCTTTCGGATGGGATGATATCCATCGCCACACAAATGGCACGCCAACAGGAAATCGATAACGTTAGCTTTGCCCGAATGGACGCAGAAGCACTGGATCTTCCGGATAATAATTTTGAAGCTGCTTTGTGTGCGCTGGGCATTATGTATGTGCCCGAGCCCTTAAATATGATGCGGGAAATGTACCGGGTGCTTCAAGCCGGGGGCCGTGCTGTCGTACTTACCTGGGGTGCCCGGAACAATTGCGGCTGGGCCGAAATCTTTCCAATCGTGGATAAGCGGGTGAAATCCGATGTCTGTCCCCTGTTCTTTCAGCAGGGCACCGGCCAAACACTGGCTTCGAATTTTAAAGCAGCGGGGTTTGAGGATGTAAAGACCGAGCGTCTCTCCTACCCCCTCCAATACTCCACGGATGAGGAAGCTTATCTAGCCGCTTTCGCCGGAGGGCCCGTGGCCCTGGCCTACAATAAGTTTGATGCCCAAACCAAAGCCGAAGCCCATACTGAGTACATTGATTCAATTAAAGAATACTGGATCGGCAACAGGTATGAAATTCCCGGTGAATTTGTTACGGTAAGCGGCTACAAATTCTAACAAAGTCTTAACTTACAGCTATCCCAAACTTTTGAGGTTCGGGAAAGATGTAGTTTCATTTTTAAAACTTATAAATAGCACTGATGAGAACGCTGCGCGGTAGGATACCCAATCCCGTTGTATAAAATGTACGGGTAGTGGTTCCTGCATTCGGACCGGAGGTTACCAGTACGTCGGCCGTCCCATCATCATTAACATTGAGTACATCTTCGCCCGTTCGGGAAGCCATTAGCGTTATTGCCTGTGTATTTAACAAGTTCGTCCCTTCAATTTCAATTTTAAATTGATCGAAGGTCAGGCCCAGCCCGGCTTTGATTTCACTATATCC
>JASFMR010000057.1:0-23435 GCA_050117475.1 Balneolaceae bacterium
CTACGGATTCTTTTGGTATAGAAACGACTGCTAATTATGCAGTGGACAGCGGTTTCAAAGTCAAAGAAAAAATAACTTTTGATGAGCAGTCTTCAACATCTGTTTATTCAAATTACAAAGAAGCAGATGGTATAATGGTGCCTTACGATATTTCTTCTAACCAAGGAGCACTGTCGCTCGATATGAAAGTTCAGGATGTCCGAATCAACAGTGGACTCAAAGACGAGAGTTTCAAGTAGGCAAAAAGTCGATTGACTATACCCCGGCATTGTTATTATGACCAGAATGCCGGGGTTTTTTATTTGCACCAACCTTATAAATAAGAACCTATTTCCACGGAAGGATAAATTTCTTCAAATGTTTTTATGGTTTCCGGTTCTGTTCTTTTGCGAATGTGCTCACGTTTTAGCTGGCTAAAATCTGTCAATCCCATTCCTGCCAGTAATTCAAGAGATGCATTAACAGTCTCGCGTTGAAAATTAGCCACACGCTCAGCTTTGTCGCTTACAACTAATCCGCGGGTCAGACTGGGTTTATGAGTGGTGATTCCCGTGGGGCATTCATTCGTATCACATTTCAGAGCTTGAATACATCCCAAGGCGAACATCATACCACGGGCACTGTTGCATATATCTGCCCCCAGTGCACACGCCTTAATGATATCAAACGCTGTTATAATCTTTCCGGCAGCTATTATTTTGATTTCTTTTTTTAGATCAAAGCCTTTCAAAGTGTCTGTAACAAAAACCAATGCTTCTTCCAGCGGCATGCCAATGGAATCAGAGAATTCAATAGGGGCTGCCCCGGTTCCGCCTTCGCCGCCATCAATAGTAATAAAGTCGGGCTTGATGCCGCTATCCAGCATCGCTCGGCATATTTTAATGAATTCTTCTTCCCGCCCGATACAAAGCTTAAATCCGGTGGGTTTTCCTCCCGAAAGGGTGCGTAATTTCTGAACGAATTTTAGAAGTCCCGAAGCATCCGAAAAGGCTGTATGAAAAGCCGGTGAAACAATCTTGGTATGAGGCTCTACTCCCCGTATTTTTGCAATCTCTTTGGTATTTTTTATTGCCGGCAGAACCCCTCCATGTCCGGGTTTAGCTCCCTGTGAGAGCTTGATTTCTACCATTTTTACATTTTCGTTAGTTGCCTTATGTTCAAATTTATCAGCATCAAATCTTCCATCTTTGGTACGACATCCAAAGTACGCAGAACCGATTTCCCAGACTACATCTGCCCCATATTCAAGGTGATAGGGGGACAATCCTCCTTCCCCGGTGTCGTGGAAGAACCCGCCCATTTTTGCGCCTTTGTTTAGTGCCCTAACCGCGGCAGCGCTTAATGAACCAAAACTCATGGCCGAAATATTAAATAGCGAAGCCTTATATGGTTGACTGCATTGACTTCCCACTGTAATATGTGGAGGCTTTTTCATCTTCTCTTTAGGATAGATAGAATGGGGAGCCCATTCATATTTTTCCTCATAGACATCCAGCTCCGTCCCAAAAGGGTGAGTTTCGGCTTTTTTTTCGGAGCGTTTATTTACAAAATCACGCTGATTCTTATTAAAAGGTTTCCCATCCGTATTATTTTCAACAAAATATTGGTGTATTTCAGGAGAAATGCTTAGCAACAGATAACGGAAATGTCCCAGGAATGGAAAGTTCCTAATGATGGTGTTTTGTGTTTGGAGCATATCCAGTATACCTATGATTACTACCGGGACTACTATTAAGAAAACCCACCAGAAGGGATGCCACAACCAACCGATCCCCCCAACTAACATAATCGTTATGGCACTAGCGGTTAAGAATCGTTTACCATTGATGTTGAAAAGGAAGAATTGATTGAGCATTATTAACTCCTTATTTCATTCAACTTTAAGCCGTCAATAAAGTAGAAAAGGACCGGAGCTTTACCAAAGGATTTTATGCCAAACCGTAAAAACGGCTTTTTTCTTTATAATATGGTATAAAAATTTTCCTCAGCTCCTGATAGTCTCTATTATCCAGAGATGGATCTTTTTCGATTATTTCCCAGGCTTCTGACTTGGCCTGCTCCAATATCCATTGATCTTCAACTATATCAGCTATACGAAATTCGGGCAGGCCGCTTTGTTTGGTGCCCAGGAAATCTCCCGGGCCCCGAAGTTTCAGGTCCGCTTCCGCAATTTCGAATCCGTCGTTGGTCTGAGCCATTTTACGGAGCCGGAACGTTGCTTCTTTGCTTATTTTTTGACCATAAATCAAAATACAGTAGCTTTGTCGCTGGCCTCGGCCTATGCGTCCCCGAAGTTGATGGAGTTGTGAAAGGCCAAACCGTTCGGCATGTTCTACAATCATAATGTTGGCATTGGGTACGTCCACTCCAACTTCAATGACAGTCGTGGAGACGAGTATCTGAATTTCATCGTCGATGAACTTTTGCATGACCTCATCTTTTTCTTCAGATTTCATTTGTCCGTGTAAAAGGCCCACCCCAAAGTTCGGGAATTCTTTTTTTAGCTTTTTGTATCCGGCGGTGGCATCCCTGAGGTCTATTTTTTCAGACTCTTCCACCAATGGATAAACGACATATGCCTGCCCCCCTTTTTTCAGTTCTTCCTTAACAAAGCTATAGATCTCGGCATGTTTTTTTTGGGGTCGTACCGCTGTTTTAACCGGCTTTCTTCCACTGGGTAATCCTCTAATGATCGAAATATCAAGATCGCTGTATAAAGTCATGGCCAGAGAACGGGGAATAGGAGTGGCTGACATTACCAGAACGTGGGGATGTGATCCCTTATCCAGGATTTCAGCCCTTTGTTTTACTCCAAACCGATGCTGTTCGTCAATGACTGCCAAACCCAGCTTATGAAATTTAACTTCATCCTGTATGAGGGCGTGGGTTCCCACTATCATATTACAGTTACCTCCCTCAATATCAGTAAGGATATCAGTTCGAAGAGTGGTATTCTGATTCCCAACTAGAAGACGAATGTTAATATTCATGGGTTCAAGGAAATCGGAAAGCGTTCGAAAGTGTTGTTCAGCAAGAATCTCGGTGGGGGCCATAAAAGCGGCTTGGTAACCGTTGTCCAGTGCCATTAGCATAGCGCCAATAGCTACAACAGTTTTTCCGGATCCAACATCCCCTTGTATTAAGCGATTCATTTGATTACCGGATCGTACATCTTTTTTAATATCGGATAGAGCCGATTTTTGGCCTTCGGTCAGTTCAAAAGGCAGGTGCTTATTAAAAAAATGATGTGTGTAATTGCCCAGGTTCTGAAACAAATGTCCCCGGCGTCTTTCAATGATATCATATTTGGTTTTAGCTACACTGAGTTCAAAGAGGAATAGTTCCTCAAACTTGAATCTATCAAGTGCCTTCCTATATTCCGACTGGGACTGAGGGAAATGAATCATTCTGTAAGCCTCGTGGCGTTCTGGCAATTGATGTTTCTCGATTACGCTATTTGGTATAAATTCGGGCAAATTTACATGTTTGAGGATTACTTTCTGCCACTGTTGTATCAGTTTGCTCGTGACGTAAGCTTTGGATAATGATTTGTTACCCGGGTAAATAGGAACAATTTGTTTTAAATCCTGAATATCGGTGGAATCACCTATTTTATCATACTCCGGGTGAGCCATGGTGATATACCGTCCATATCTTTTAGCCTTTCCAAAGAAGGCCACCACTTCTCCTTCCGAAAACTGCTTCTTAACATAGTGGCCTCCCTTAAACCAAACGCCTTTGAGGGCAGCAGAGTCATCCTGAATGATTACTTCTAACCTCCTTTTTTTTCTGTAACCCTGTTGCTGAATTTTTTTTACCCGTCCCACTACTGTTACTTCTTCACCCTGCCCACTCAGCTGGCGAATAGGCAGTACGGTAGTACGGTCTAGATAGCGTCTCGGATAGAGATTAAGGAGGTCAAGAATGGAGTTGATTCCACTCTCAGATAAGGCCTGTAATCTCTTGTTACTAAGATTGGGAAGGTCAATTAATTTCAAAATAAGTATACCGATATATTACTTTATACTAGTCATTTTGACAATTCTCAGGGTATTTCTCAGTCATTTAGACTAAAAAGAATACGAAAGTGAAAAACAGGAAGAAAATAGTATTTTTTACTTGCATTCATAGTACTAAAATCCTTATCATTGGCAACTCTTGTTTGACCGAAAAATCAATTAAGCGTTTAAAATCGTGCCTACAATACAACAACTTATCCGCAAAGGTAGAAAAAGCAAGTCGAGTAAAACAACGGCTCCTGCTTTAGAGAATTGCCCTCAGAAACGAGGGGTTTGTGTGCGAGTTTATACTACTACGCCCAAGAAGCCTAACTCGGCATTGCGTAAGGTAGCTCGTGTACGTTTGACGAATGGTTATGAAGTGACGGCTTACATCCCCGGAGAGGGGCACAACCTGCAGGAGCACAGTATTGTGCTTGTTCGCGGCGGGCGTGTTAAGGATTTGCCCGGTGTTCGTTATCATATTGTGCGCGGAACGCTTGATACTGCCGGCGTTGAAGATCGCAAGCAGGGGCGAAGCCTCTACGGTACTAAAAAGCCTAAGTAAAAATTGTAGAGTAGGAAATTAAACTGACAAGAATATGAGAAGAAAGACAGCAGATAAGCGCGATGTGCAACCTGATCCAGTTTTTGGTGACAAGTTGATCACTCGTTTTGTGAATAATCTGATGAGGGATGGCAAAAAGAATATTGCCCGAAAGATTCTTTATCAGGCTTTTGAAATTATCGAAGAAAAGACCGGTGATGAAGGTATTGAGATTTTTAAAAATGCCCTCGAAAATGTTACACCTGTTGTAGAGGTTCGGTCACGACGTGTTGGTGGTTCTACTTACCAGGTACCGGTTGAGGTTCGTCCTGATCGCGGAACTGCTTTGGGTATGCGTTGGTTGATAACTGCTTGCCAGGGTAGAAATGATAAATCAATGGCCCGTCGATTGGCTAGGGAGCTTCTGGACGCAGCAAGCAATGAAGGTGGTGCTGTACGAAAGAAAGATGAGGTTCATAGAATGGCAGAAGCTAATAAGGCGTTTGCCCACTTTAGATTTTAAAAGATTTACTGAGATTAATTTATAGCAATGGCTGAAACGAAGACGAAAACCGACCCTAAAATTGTAGATAGGATAAAGCGTACCCGTAACATCGGGATTATGGCGCATATCGACGCTGGTAAAACAACGGTTACTGAGCGTATACTGTTCTATACTGGAATAACTCACCGAATGGGTGAGGTGCATGATGGTGCGGCAACCATGGATTGGATGGATCAGGAAAAAGAGCGCGGCATTACGATCACTTCTGCTGCTACGCACTGTATCTGGAAGAATCACCGCATTAACATTATTGATACACCGGGCCACGTCGATTTTACGGTTGAGGTGGAGCGTTCTTTGCGAGTGCTTGATGGTGCGATTGGTGTTTTTTGTTCTGTGGGTGCTGTTCAGCCACAGTCCGAAACGGTGTGGCGGCAGGCTAACAAGTACAATGTGCCGCGTATGGCATTTGTAAATAAAATGGACCGTACCGGCGCCGATTTCTTCAATGTTATCAAGCAGATGAGGGATAAATTGAACGCCAATCCAATTCCTATTCAGATTCCAATCGGAGCCGAAGAAAATTTCCGCGGGGTTGTAGACCTTATTAATATGCGTGGAATTATCTGGGATGATGAAACACTCGGAATGGAGTATGAAGAGATTGAAATTCCAGAAGATTTGCAGGAGAAAGCAGATGAGTATCGTAAGATCATGTTGGAAAATATTGCTGATCACAACGATGTTCTTATGGAGAAGTATCTCATGGAAGAGGAAATTTCCGAAGAAGAGATTGAGGATGCGATTCGACAAGCTACGCTTGATCGCTCGATTACCCCTGTAATGTGTGGCTCTGCCCTGAAGAACAAGGGTGTTCAGACATTACTCGACAAGGTTATAAAATATATGCCGAGTCCTTATGATATTCCTCCCATCCATGGTAAGGATCCTAAGGATCATGACAAGAAGCTGGAGCGTAAGCCCAGTGTTCAGGAACCATTTTCTGCTCTTGCATTCAAGATTATGTCTGACCCTTATGTGGGTAAGTTGACGTTCTTCCGTGTCTATTCTGGCGAGCTGGAGAAGGGGTCTTATATCTATAACGCCACTACTGGCAAGAAAGAGCGGGTCGGACGAATACTCGAGATGCATGCGAATGAAAAGAAAGATCTTGATGTCGTACGGGCCGGCGACATTGCGGCAGCTGTTGGTGTAAAGGAAGTTAAAACAGGGGATTCGTTTTGCGATGTAGATGAGCCCATTTTGCTTGAGGAGATAACATTCCCCGAGCCTGTTATTAAGCTAGCTGTCGAACCTAAATCTAAAGCTGACGCAGAGAAGCTTACGAACGGACTCATAAAACTGGCGGAAGAGGATCCCACTTTCCAGGTGCAAACCGATGAAGAAAGTGGCCAAACAATTATTGCCGGTATGGGTGAGCTTCACCTTGAAATTATTGTAGATCGCTTGAAGCGTGAATTTAAGGTGGAGGCAAATGTGGGTAAGCCGCAAGTCTCGTATCGAGAAACAATCACGGCGAATGTTTCTCACCGAGAGGTTTACAAAAAGCAGTCAGGTGGTCGCGGTAAATTCGCCGATATGGAATTTGAAATCGCCCCTCTTGATTACTTTAAGGATCAGTATGAGGAGGATGATAAAAAGGTATCTATGAGCGACGGTTTCATGTTTATAGATGAGATTGTTGGTGGTAATATTCCCCGGGAATTTATTCCAGCAGTTGAAAAAGGCTTTAAGCAGGCTTTAAGCGGAGGGATACAGGCTGATTACCCAGTTCAGAATATAGGAGTTCGCCTGTATGATGGTTCTTACCACGATGTTGACTCCGATGCATTTAGTTTTGAGCTTTGTGCTAAGCTTGCATTCCGTAACTCAGCTCGTAAAGCCAAGCCGACAATCCTGGAGCCCATCATGGATGTGGAGATTATTACTCCCGAAGAATATATGGGCGATGTAATTGGCGATCTGAATGGTCGACGTGGAATTATTGGTAAAATGGACAATAACGCTGAAGGTTCTGTGGTAACAGCAAAAGTTCCTCTGGCAGAAATGTTCGGTTACTCTACTGATCTCAGATCGGTAACACAGGGACGTGCAGTATACTCTATGGAATTTGCAGAATATGCACCGGTTCCTGATAACATTGAAAAAGAAATTCTAGAATCCAGAGCTTAAACATCATTAATAATTAAGTATTATGGCAAAAGAGACATATCAGCGAAATAAGCCACACGTAAACATAGGAACGATAGGTCACGTAGACCACGGGAAGACGACCCTGACGGCTGCGATCACGACGGTGATGGCCAAGCACTACGGCGGGGTAGCCAAGCAGTTTGCCGACATAGACAATGCCCCGGAAGAGAAGGAGCGTGGGATCACGATTTCTACGGCGCACGTGGAATACGAGACCGACAAGCGTCATTACGCCCACGTTGATTGTCCGGGCCACGCCGACTACGTCAAGAACATGGTGACGGGAGCGGCCCAGATGGACGGGGCGATTCTGGTGGTAGCGGCCACGGACGGCCCGATGCCGCAGACTCGCGAGCATATCCTGCTGGCCCGCCAGGTAGGCGTGCCGCAGATTGTGGTGTTTATGAACAAGACCGACCTGGTTGACGATGAAGAGCTGATCGAGCTGGTAGAGCTGGAAGTGCGAGAGCTGCTGAGCTCGTATGAATTTGACGGCGATGAGATTCCGGTTATCAAGGGTTCGGCGCTGAATGCGCTCAACGGCGACGAAGATGCCGAGCAGGCGATTCTGGATCTGATGGATGCCGTGGATGAGACGATCCCGACGCCCGAGCGTGATGTGGACAAGCCGTTTTTGATGCCGGTTGAGGATATATTCTCGATTACCGGTCGTGGTACGGTGGCTACGGGCCGAATTGAGCGGGGCGTGATCAAGCTCAACGACGAGGTGGAGATAGTTGGCATTATCGAAGAGCCGATGAAGAGTGTAGTGACCGGTATAGAGATGTTCCGCCGGATGCTCGATGAAGGGCAGGCCGGGGACAACGCCGGGATTCTGCTGCGAGGAATTGACAAGGAGGATCTGCAGCGAGGCATGGTGCTGTGTGCACCGGGCTCGATCACCCCGCACAAGAAGTTTGCCTGTGAGGTGTATGTGCTGAGTAAGGATGAGGGTGGCCGTCACACGCCATTTTTCAAGGGATACCGCCCGCAGTTCTATTTCCGTACGACCGATGTGACGGGAAGCTGTGAGCTGCCGGACGGGGTTGAAATGGTGATGCCGGGCGACAATGTGACGATGAATGTGACGTTGATCCAGCCGGTAGCCATGGAAGAAGGCCTGCGCTTTGCGATTCGCGAAGGCGGACGTACGGTAGGTGCCGGTGTCGTAACTGAAATTATTGAATAAAAAAGGTTCTGATAAGTGGCTACTCAACAAAAAATCAGAATTAAGCTTAAGTCGTACGATCATAACCTGATCGACAAATCGGCAGAGAAGATAATTCAGACTGTAAAATCAACGGGGGCTGTGGTATCGGGTCCGATACCGCTCCCGACGAAAAAAAATATCATTACGGTTAACCGTTCTGTTCACGTGAACAAAAAGTCTCGGGAACAATTTGAATATCGATCACACAAAAGATTGATTGATATCTTATCAACGGGTTCACAAACCGTAGATGCATTAATGAAGCTGGAGTTACCCTCCGGTGTGGATGTTGAAATTAAAGTGTAACGTTATAATCACTGAACAATGAGTAGTGGTTTGATAGGAAAAAAAATCGGAATGACAAATATCTTCGATGACAACGGCAGGAATTATGCTGTCACTGTAATCGAAGTACAACCGAATGTGATCACTGAGATAAAGTCACAGGAGAAGAATGGTTATGAAGCTGTTCAACTTTCTGCCTTTAATAAGAAGGAGAAAAGTACTTCCAAACCTCTCCTGGGTCATTTCGAAAAAGCCGGGACATCACCTAAACAATATGTTAAGGAGTTTAGAAATTTTGTTCCTGAAGATTTGGGGCTAGGTGATGAATTGCAAATTGAAGACGTCTTTAATGTTGGAGATAGCGTTGACATCGTCGGTGTTACAAAGGGTAAAGGTTTTACCGGGGTAATGAAACGGCACAATTTTAGAGGTGTTGGCGAAGCTACACATGGCCAGCACAACCGTCAACGTCATCCTGGTTCTATAGGCCAGGCCTCTGATCCTTCACGAGTATTCCCTGGGGTAAAGATGGCCGGAAGAAGTGGAAATGAACGGGCTAAAATAAAGAATTTGACAGTAGCCAAGATATTTCCTGAATCTAATTTAATGATGGTCACAGGGTCTGTTCCGGGTCCCAATGGACGTTTTGTAGAAATTTACAATCGATAGTAAGAAATAATTGAAATGAAGCTTCCTATTTTTACAACTGAAGGAAAGGATAGCGGTAAAAAAGCCGAGTTGGCAGATTCGATCTTTGCGATCGAACCCAACGAGACTGCTATTTATGAAGATGTTCGTCGGTTTATGGCGAACCAGCGGCAGGGTACTTCAAATACCAAAGAGCGTGGGGAAGTTCGCGGCGGCGGACGTAAAGCATACCGTCAAAAAGGAACGGGTATGGCACGGCGCGGCACGATACGATCTCCATTGTTAAAAGGTGGCGGTACGGTCTTTGGACCCAGTCCGAGAGACTATTCATATACTATGCCTAAGAAGTATCGACGTCTTGCTCGTAAATCTGCTTTGTCTATCAAAGCCGCTGATGGGGAAATCAAAATTATTGATGATTTTAGTTTTGATGAACCTAAGACCAAGAAGATTGCCGCAATTTTAGAGGGGTTGGAATTAAGCGGGAAGAAAATATTACTGCTTACGGCTGAAACAGATACGATAGTCTACAAGTCTGCACGTAACATTCCTAACGTTAAAGTACTGGAAGCTGATAAACCGACCACTTATCAAATGTTGGATTCGGATATGATATTGATCCAAAAGAGTGGCGTAAAGAAACTACAAGAATCTGTAGAACCTGCTGAGGAGGCTGTAGCATGAAAGGAATATTGAAAAAACCACTGATTACTGAGAAACTTACCCGCCTTCAGGAAGAAGGAAAATATGCCTTTAAAGTAGATAAGAATGCAACAAAGACGGATATCAAAAAGGCAATTTTAGATCGGTATCCCGATGTTAAGGTTGCAAAAGTTAATACGATGATTATGCCCTCTAAGCCCAAGGGGCGATTTACCCAAAGTGGTTATGTTGAAGGGCGAGAAAAAGTCTGGAAGAAAGCAATTGTAACTCTCAAAGAAGGCGAAATAGACTTCTTTAGTGAAATTTAGAAAGAAATAGTTCAATGGCTACAAAGAAATCAAAACCTACAACACCGGGATCGCGACATCGAATTGCGCCTGTTTTTGATGATATTACAGTCGATAAGCCAAAGGTAAAAAGGCTACTGAAAGGTAAAGGTCAATCAGGCGGAAGGAATAAACAAGGTCGCATGACCTCTCGTCATCGAGGAGGAGGTCATAAGCGTCGATACCGGTATATCGATTTTTACCGTGACAAGCATGATATCCCGGCAAAGGTTCAAACCATTGAATATGATCCGAACCGATCTGCCCGTATTGCACTCGTTGCGTATGCCGATGGGGAAAAACGCTATATTATTGCTCCCGACAAACTTAGTGTGGGCGATACTATCATCAGCGGAAAGAATGTAGAACCAAATGTCGGGAATGCAATGCCAATGATTAGTATGCCTCCCGGTACATTTATTCACAATATAGAGATGAATCCCGGCAAAGGTGCACAACTTTGCAGAAGCGCCGGTACGGTAGCTCAAATGGTTGCCAAAACCGATAAATATGTTACAGTAAAGCTTCCCTCAGGTGAAGTTCGAATGATTCTTGGGAGCTGTTTTGCAACTGTTGGCACAACGAGCAATCCGGATCACTTCAATACTACGGTGGGCAAAGCCGGACGTAATAGATGGAAGGGTAAGCGGCCTCAAACACGTGGTGTTGCTATGAACCCGATTGATCACCCAATGGGCGGTGGCGAAGGTAAAGCTTCCGGTGGACATCCTCGGTCTCCCTGGGGACAATCAGCTAAGGGTTTGAAGACAAGAAAACGCAAAAAACTTTCGGACCGTTATATCGTCCGAAGTCGAAAAAAGTCTAAATAGAGTTAGTTATGCCTAGATCGCTTAGAAAAGGACCTTACGTATACTACAAATTGCAGCGTAAGATTGATGCAATGAATGAAAGCGGTAAGAAGAACGTCATCAAAACATGGTCGCGTAGCTCAATGGTTACGCCGGATTTTGTTGGTTTGACGTTGGCCGTGCATAACGGGAAGCAATTTATTCCTGTTTACATCACTGAGAACATGGTTGGTCACAAGTTAGGTGAATTTGCACCTACTCGTACATTTCGTGGGCATCCAGTTAAGTCAAAAGCAACCAGAGAAGCACCGAGAAAACCCTGATAGATTATGGCAGAAGAACAAATTCAAGCACGTGCAATTCAAAAACATCTCCGCAAGGCGCCTCGAAAGGTTCGCCTGGTAGCTGATGCTGTGCGGGGAGAGAGGGTAGATAAAGCATTAAAGAAGCTGGAATTTACTACCAGGGCAGCCGCTTCTGATGTAGCAAAAGTTATTAAATCTGCTGCAGCTAATATTCGTGACAAATTCCAGGAAGCACGTCTGGATAACCAGGATTTGGTTATTAAAGAAATTTATGTAAATGAAGGTGCAACTCTGAAACGGATACAACCGGCTCCTATGGGACGAGCGCACCAGATTCGCAAACGTACCAGTCACATTACAGTTGTAGTGACTAAGAAAGAAGAAGAATTAGTTAATAAATAAACGATAATACCTTGGGACAAAAATCACATCCAGTAGGTTTAAGACTCGGTATCATTCGCGGTTGGGATTCCAACTGGTATTCCGAAGAGAATGAACCTGAAATCCTTTATGAAGACACTAAATTGCGTGAATATTTGCATACACGTCTTCAAAATGGCGGATTATCGCGAGTCATTATTGAACGGACACCAAAACGAATTCTGCTTACACTTAAGACCAGCCGGCCCGGTGTTATTATCGGTAAGGGGGGGGAACAAATTGAACTTCTGCGTGAAGAATTGAAAAAGATTACCAGTAAGGAAGTTCAAATCAATGTAAGTGAAATTAAGCGTCCGGAAACTGATGCCAGTTTGGTTGCACAAAACATTGCACAACAGCTGGAAGCCCGAATTTCTTTTAGACGGGCCATGAAGACAGCCATTTCTTCTGCCATGCGAATGGGGGCTGAAGGAATTAAAATACGGTGTGCCGGTCGACTAGGCGGTGCCGAAATGGCACGTACGGAACAGTATCGCGAAGGACGAGTTCCGCTTCATACATTACGTGCGGATATCGATTATTATAATACTACCGCGAATACGATTTACGGTTCCATTGGTGTTACTGTTTGGATTTTTAAAGGCGAAGTTCTCGGGGATGTTGAATTGACTCCTGGTGATGCACATACGCAGCAAAAGGATGAATCTCGAGGAAGACGTGGCGGAGGTAAACGCCGGTCGCGTAGACGTAGAAGAAATCGAAGTAATTAACAGCAAATTTTAAATCATGCTAGAACCGAAAAGTGTTAAACGCCGACGACAGCACCGCAGAAGTCTTAAAGGTACGGCTCAGCGGGGGCACACTTTGGCACATGGTGATTTTGGATTAAAAGCTTTAGAGCCGAAGTATATAACTTCACGACAAATAGAATCTTGTCGTATTGCTATAGCAAGACAGCTACAGCGTGATGGGCAGACTTGGATTCGGATATTCCCGGATATGCCTAAAACTTCTCAGCCTGCAGAAACCCGAATGGGTAAGGGTAAAGGCGCTGTTGAGCAATATGTGGCGGTTGTAAAACCCGGAAGGATCCTATTTGAGATAGCTGGTGTGCCTGAGGCATTGGCTCGAGAAGCAATGCGGCGTGCTGATTATAAACTGCCCATAAAAACGAAATTCATCGTTCGAAGGGACTACGATGGACCTTAATTTCAAAAGGATTTAAAAGAAGCATGAAAGCACACGAACTTAGAGATAAATCTATTACAGAATTGAAGGCACGGCTAAAGGATGAAAAGCAGGCGTTGCAGGATATGAGATTTAACCGTGCAATTGCCGGTCAGCTTGAAAATCCTGCCCGTGTTAAGATGACACGCCGGGAAATTGCCCGGATTCACACGATTATTACTGAAAAAGAACAAGAAGAAAGTGCTGGATAATAATAACATGGCACAAACTGAACGAGCACAAAGAAGACAACGTACGGGTCGCGTCGTAAGCAACAGAATGGATAAGACTATAACTGTTGCAGTAGATCGACAGATTAAACACCCGATTTATGGAAAGTATATAACCAAGACAACCAAGTATTTGGCACATGATGAAACCAATGATGCCAACGAGGGTGACGTGGTTCAAATTATGTCTACCCGTCCGCTTTCAAAGCGCAAATCTTGGCGTCTTGTAGAAATAATTGAACGTGCAAAATAACGCATACATATTTAGGAATTTGCAATGATACAAGCTCAAACAAAATTAAATGTTGCTGATAACAGCGGTGCACGGCAGCTTCAGTGTATAAAAGTTCTAGGAGACTCGAAGCGACGCTATGCACGGATTGGCGATCTCATTTCATGTTCTGTAAAAACAGCAATTCCCGGTGGTAATGTTAAGAAAGGGGAAGTAGTTAAAGCTGTTATTGTCAGAACAAAAAAGGAGATTCGTCGCCGCGATGGCAGCTATATTCGATTTGATGAAAACGCTGCTGTAATAATAAATAAAGAAAGCGAACCGGTAGGTACCCGTATCTTTGGTCCTGTGGCTCGTGAGCTTCGGGAGAAGAACTTTATGCGGATTGTATCACTAGCGCCAGAAGTGCTTTAAAAACAGATATTTATTATGCCACGTACATCTAATAAACGAAAGAAATTACACGTTAAAAAAGGTGATGAAGTAAGGATCATTGCCGGTAACGACAAAGGACGTGAGGGCCGTGTATTAGCGGTTTACCCAAAAAAGGGACGTGTTTTGGTTGAGGGAATTAATATGCGCGTTCATCACGATAAGCCCACACAGGAAAATCCCCAGGGCGGACGTATTGAACGTGAACTCCCAATTCACATTTCTAATGTAATGGTACTGGATCCTTCTACGGGAGAACCAACGCGTATTGGCCGTAAGCGTATTGAAGAAGACGGTGGCGGGCGATGGGTTCGTTACTCGAAGAAAAGTGGCGAGATCATAGATAATTAAGAATTTACTTAGAATGGCAGAAGCAAGACTCTATACACAATACAAAGACGAAATTATTTCAAATCTTAGGGAACAGTTTGATTATGATAATATTATGGCTGTTCCAAAGTTGGAAAAGATTGTCATAAACAGTGGTGTTGGTGAGGCTGTTGAAAATGAAAAAATTCTTGAGACAGTAAGTGACAATCTGGCTAGAATTACGGGGCAGCATCCCATAAATACGAAAGCAAGAAAGTCAATTTCGAATTTCAAGGTTCGTGAAGGGATGCCCATCGGATGCAAAGTTACTCTGCGAAAGAAAAGAATGTATGAGTTCTTGGATCGATTGATCAACCTGGCGCTCCCAAGAACCCGTGACTTCCAGGGAGTTCCCGACAAAAGTTTTGACGGTCGTGGAAATTATACACTCGGTGTCAAAGAGCATACTATTTTCCCGGAGATCAATACCGACGAAGTTGATAAAGTTCATGGACTCGATATTACGTTTGTGACGACAGCTGAAACTGATGAGGAAGCATTCGCGCTGTTGAAAGAGTTTGGAATGCCATTTCAAAAAAGAAATTAAATCATACAAGCATAATTTATTATGGCAAAGAAAGCTTGGATAGCACGTAACGAAAAAAGAAAACGAACGGTAAAGAAGTACGCCGAGAAGCGTCAAAAGCTCAAAGAGGAAGGCAAGTGGGTAGAACTTCAAAAACTCCCGCGTGATGCCAGCCCGACACGTGTAAATAATCGGTGTAATTTGACCGGTCGCAGTCGTGGCTATATTCGTAAATACGGTATTTCTCGTATTAAATTTCGTGAGCTTGCTCTTGACGGGAAGATACCTGGCGTTAGAAAAGCAAGTTGGTAACTAATTTAACGAAGAACTTCTATGTTTGATCCTATAGCAGATTACTTAACTCGAATACGCAACGCTCAGCAGGCTGGGCATCGGAGGGTAGATATTCCCGCATCGAAGCTCAAACGTGCTATGACCAAGATCCTTTTGGATAAAGGATATATCAACAAGTACATCAACATTGATGATGGAAAGCAGGGAATGCTTCGCCTGTTCTTAAAATATGATGCTTACGGTCAGCCGGTGATTAAGAAGATGAAACGTCGCTCTAAACCCGGCTTACGAGAATATTGTGGATCCGACAATATCCCACGTGCGCTTAACGGACTGGGAATTGTTATCCTTTCTACCTCGCATGGGGTTATGACTGATAAGGAGGCTCGCAAAATTAATGTGGGCGGCGAAGTTTTATGCACTGTTTATTAACCATAAGATTATAGAATTATGTCTCGTATCGGAAATCAACCGATTGAATTAAAAGATGATGTTGAATTCAGTATTGATGCTGATAATGTCGTTACTATCAAGGGTAAAAAGGGTAGCGATAGTTTGAAGATTCATCCGGGTATCAGTATTGAGAAGAAAGATGGTGAGCTCCTTGTGAATCGTAGCTCAGATCAAAAATTCGATCGCTCTCTGCATGGACTATATCGTTCTTTGATTTACAACATGATTATTGGAGTTACTGAAGGGTATAAAAAGGAGTTGGAAATTATTGGTGTAGGTTACCGTGCGTCTTTAAGTAACGGTGTTCTTGAATTAAGCCTTGGCTTTTCTCATCCGATTTATTTTGTAGCTCCTGACGGAGTTGATATTGAGGTTGATACCAAGTCACGGAAAAACCCAATGGTTATTGTTTCTGGAATTAACAAAGAATTAGTTGGCCAGGTTGCCGCCAAAATTCGTTCATTGCGACCACCCGAGCCCTACAAGGGTAAAGGTATTCGCTACGTTGACGAGTGGGTACGTCGTAAAGCTGGTAAATCTGCTGCTAAAGCTTAAGAGGATTTAAACGATGGATAAAACAATTGAAAAAAAATTACGTCGAGATCGAATACGTCGTCGAATTCGCGCCACTATACGCGGAACGGCTGAACGCCCTCGGTTAAATATTCATAAAAGCAACCAGCATGTATATGCACAACTTATCGATGATTTGAGTGGAAGTACTCTTGTAGCTGTTTCTACTCTAACTGAGGATATAGCAGAGAATATTAAAGACAAAACGAGAAAAGAATCAGCCGAAATGGTCGGAAAGCACCTGGCAAAGGTTGCAGATGACAGAGGAATTAACAAAGCTGTATTCGACCGCAGTGGCTATAAATATCACGGCGTAGTTAAAGCCCTTGCTGAGGGTGCACGCGAAGGTGGACTTGACTTTTAAATAGAATTATTATGCCTAAGATTAGAAGAAGACATAACATAACTCCTACGAATCTTAACCTTGAAGAGAAACTGGTACACATTAATCGTGTGTCCAAGGTTGTGAAAGGTGGCCGTCGCTTTAGTTTTAATGCTATAGTGGTTGTTGGAAATAAAGATGGTGTCGTTGGGCACGGTCTTGGAAAAGCAAATGAAGTTTCCGATGCTATCCAAAAAGGATTTGATAATGCTAAAAAGAACCTGATTAAGGTCCCGATGACCAAGACCGGAAGTATTTATCATACTATTATTGGAAAAGAAGGTGCCGGCGAAGTATTACTCCGGCCTGCCTCGGAAGGTACCGGAGTAATTGCCGGGGGGCCGGTGAAAGCTTTGCTAGATATCGCTGGGCTTCAAAATATTCTGACCAAATCCTTGGGATCATCAAATCCCCACAACATGGTTAAAGCAACCTACAACGGCCTGAAGAACCTGACAGATCCTGTAGAGGTTTCTGAACGAAGAGGCATTTCGTTGAATAAAGTTTTTGAAGGTTAATATCTAAGGAATTTAACGAAGACAAGACGATGGATTTAAGTAATTTAAAAGCACCCAAGCCAAATAAGAAGAATGCGAAGCGTATTGGCCGTGGACAAGGTTCCGGCCGTGGCGGACATACAGTTGGGCGTGGGCATAAAGGACAACGATCTCGTAGTGGTTATAAGGAGAAATTCTGGTTTGAGGGTGGACAAATGCCCCTTCAGCGCCGGCTACCAAAGTGGGGATTTAAAAATCCGTTCCGTACGGAATATACTCCTGTCAATACCGGGACTATTCAACTTTTTATCGACGCTGGAAAGCTCGAAAATAAAATTACTTTGGCAGATCTGCGGGATGCGGGCTTAGTTGGAAAAAGTAATCTCGTTAAGTTGCTTGGAGACGGTGAAATCGAAGCTGCAATAGAAATTGAGGTTCACAAGGCTAGCAAGTCTGCTCAAGAAAAAGTTGAGAACGCCGGTGGAAGTATTTCATTCGTAAAGCATAATTAAATAGAGCCTCCTTTAAATGAGCATCATAGAAAACTTTCGGAACATATTTAAAATAGAGGAACTCAAAAACCGGATCCTCTATGTCATCGGTATCTTGATGGTTTACCGAATCGGAAGCTATGTAACCCTCCCGGGGGTAGATGCATCCAAATTGGTTCAAAGTACTGGAAATGCTTCCAGCTTGCTTGGACTTTTTGATATGTTTGTGGGCGGTGCTTTTTCTCGTGCTGGAGTATTTGCACTTGGAATTATGCCTTATATTACGGCATCGATTATTATTCAATTGCTCGGGGCTGTTGTTCCGTATTTTCAAAAATTACAACGTGAAGGAGAGGATGGCCGCAGAAAGATTAATAGACTTACCCGTTATGGAACGATAGGTATAACTTTGATCCAGGCGGTAGGTTTTTCCATCAACTTAATGGCAACTTCTCCTAATGCCATTGTGGTGAGTAATTACACATTTGTTATTACCTCCATGATTGTCTTGACAGCTGGAACTGCTTTTGTAATGTGGTTGGGGGAACGTATTACTGATCGTGGAATAGGTAATGGTATTTCAATCATTATTATGATCGGAATTGTAGCCCGGCTACCGGCGGCCATCGTTAATGAAGTCACGACCAAGAGTAACCTTATTATTGTTATCGTTGAGCTTGCGGCACTGGTCTTAGTTATTGCGGCCGCCGTTCTACTCACACAGGGTGTTAGAAAGATTCCTGTTCAATATGCAAAGCGGGTAGTCGGACGAAAAGTATATGGCGGGACAACTCAATATTTGCCATTGCGCGTTAATGCAGCGGGGGTAATGCCTATAATCTTTGCACAGTCAATCATGTTTATTCCAAGCACTATTGGGACTTTCTTCCCCAATAATGAAACTGTGCAAATGCTGACGTCCTGGTCTAGTAACTTTACAGGTGTTACCTACTCAATTATCTTCGGAATTATCATTGTATTCTTTACGTATTTTTATACCGCTATTGCGGTCAACCCTCGTGAAATGGCTGATACTATGAAGCGCCAAGGTGGTTTTATACCGGGAGTTCGACCGGGTAACCAGACGGTTGAGTTTATTGACAATATTTTGACAAAAGTAACCTTGCCGGGATCTATATTTTTGGCCCTTATTGCCATCCTCCCGGCTATTGCAGCTAGAATGGGAGTTACTCCGGGATTCGCATTATTCTACGGAGGTACGAGTTTACTTATTATTGTGGGTGTGGCGTTGGATACCCTTCAGCAGATTGAGAGCCATTTGATGATGCGTCATTACGATGGCTTTATGAAAACAGGCAAGATAAGGGGCCGTCGCAGAGCATAATGATTTACTTGAAGAGCGAATCCGAAATCGAGAAAATGCGCGAGAGTGCGCAGATCGTTTCTCGAACATTGGCTGAAGTTGCAAAGCATCTTCAGCCGGGAGTTACGACCGCAAAGCTGGACCGGGTTGCAGAAGATTTTATAAAACAGAATAATGCCCGTCCGGCATTTAAGGGATATGGCCCTAGAAGGAATCCATTTCCCGCAACACTTTGTATCTCTATTAATGAGGAAGTCGTTCATGGAATACCCAGTGAAAAAAGGAAACTAAAAGAAGGTGATATTGTTTCTATTGACTGTGGGGTAGAGAAGAACGGATATTTTGGTGATCATGCTTACACTTTTGCCATCGGTGACTGTGATGATGAGAAAATACGGTTGCTTCAGGTAACGCTTGAATCTTTGTATAAAGGAATAGAACAGGCAGTGCATGGAAATAAGGTTGGAGATATATCCAATGCTGTGCAGAAGCATTGCGAAAAAGAGGGTTTTGGAGTTGTTCGTGACCTGGTAGGACATGGTTTGGGAAAATCGCTCCATGAAGATCCCTCGGTGCCAAATTTTGGCAAAAAGGGTCGCGGCGATCGGCTACGTTCCGGAATGACACTAGCCATTGAGCCTATGATCACTTTGGGGTCTTGGAAAGTAGCAACATTGGATGACGGCTGGACGGTCGTAACCGCTGATAAAAAAGTGGCGGCTCACTATGAGCATGATGTGGTTGTACGAGAAGGAAAAGCTGAAATTCTAAGTACTTTTGATTATATTAGAGAGATAACGAAAAGTCGAATTAACGCAGAGATTTAAAAATGGCTAAAGAAGAGCCAATTAAACAGGACGGCGAAATTATTGAGGCATTACCGAATGCTCAATTTCGTGTAGAGCTTGACAACGGACATGAGATTTTAGCTCATGTTTCCGGTAAGATGAGAATGTATTATATCAAAATACTCCCTGGCGATCGTGTCGCTGTGGAGATGTCTCCTTACGATTTAAGTAAGGGACGAATTACGTATCGTTATAAATAAATTCTAATTAAAAAGAGTTTAGTATTATGAAGACTCGATCTTCAGTTAAAAAAAGAAGTTCAGACGACAAGATTGTTCGACGCAATGGTCGTGTATATGTAATTAACAAGAAGAATCCTCGCCACAAGCAGCGGCAAGGATAATTAATCTGGATAGTTTCTATGGCTAGAATTGCTGGAATAGACTTACCTAAGGAAAAACGGGGCGAAATAGGATTAACTTATATCTTTGGTATAGGCCGATCAACTGCTCAGGATATACTAGAAGAGCTGGAAATTGATCGTGATATCAAAGTTAAAGATTGGACTGACGAACAAGTATCCAAGCTTCGTCAAAAAATCGATAGTGAATTTAAGGTGGAAGGTAGTTTACGTAGTGAAATAAATGCGAATATCCGACGTCTTATCGAGATTGGATCCTATCGGGGCAACCGCCATCGCAAAGGCTTACCGGTTCGTGGTCAACGTACCCGGACCAATGCGCGTACCCGTAAAGGAAAACGCCGAACAGTAGCAGGTAAGAAAACAGCTCCCAAAAAATAATTAAGTAAGAAATGGCAAAGCAACAACGTAGAACTGCGGCTTCTAAAAAGAAGAGAAGAAAGCAGCTTTCTGACCCAAATGGAATGGCCTTCATTAAGGCGACTTTTAATAATGTAATTGTCACAATTACAGATGCTGACGGAAATGCTATTTCCTGGTCATCTGCCGGAAAAGAAGGTTTTAAGGGGTCAAGAAAAAATACACCGTATGCGGCACAATTAAGTGCTGAAACGGCAGCAACAGCTGCACATGAAATGGGGTTGCGCCGGGTTGAGGTCTTTGTTAAAGGACCGGGCTCCGGACGTGAAGCTGCTGTTCGTGCATTAGCATCAAGCGGACTTGAAGTGACATCCATTAAGGATCGTACCCCGATCCCTCATAACGGCTGCAGACCACCAAAACGACGAAGAGTATAAATAAGATTTAACCATGGCAAGATACAGAGGTCCTAAACAGAAAAAGGCAAGACGTTTCCGTGAACCTATTTTTGGTCCCAGTAAAGCACTGGAAAGAAAACCCTATGGGCCGGGTCAGCACGGAAGGTCGCGATATTCTAGAAAATCAGAATATGCTATTCAGCTTGAGGAAAAGCAGAAAGCTAAGTACACCTATGGGCTCTTGGAAAAGCAATTTTCCAATTTATTTGACAAGGCTAATGCTAAAGATGGTGTAACAGGTGAAATTCTTCTGCAACTTCTTGAGAGCAGGCTGGATAATACCGTTTATCGTCTAGGCTTTGCACGAACAAGACGACAAGCTCGGCAGCTGGTAGGTCATAAGCACATTGTTGTAAATGGTGAAGTTGTCAATATACCTTCTTTCCAGGTTAAACCTGGGGACGTTATCAGTGTGCGGCCAAAATCTAAGAATCTTGAAGTTATAAATGATTCACTGCAGCATGCACCAACGACTAAATATAAGTGGATTGAGATTGACAAAAAGGAGATGAAAGGCAAGTTTCTGAATGTGCCTGAGAGGGAAGAAATTCCTGAGAATATTAATGTCCAGCTTATTGTCGAGCTTTATTCTAAGTAATTTTAATTAATTAGCTAACAACGCTTTCAATTATGAGCAATTATAGTATTCAAATGCCTGAGAGCCTCGAGGTTGAAGAGGCAACCGATACTTTTGGTACCTTCATTTTGCAACCTCTTGAGCGTGGCTTCGGTGTTACCATCGGTAATTCTTTTCGAAGGATTTTGCTGTCGTCTTTGCCGGGAATAGCAATTAACGCTGTGAAAATTAATGGCGTTGAGCATGAATATTCCAGTATTAAAGGAGTTAAAGAAGACGTCTACGAAATTATCCTGAATTTGAAAGAAGTTCGCTTTAAGCAGGTTGAACAGAGTAGTGGTGTTATACATATTTCCAAATCTGGTGAAGGTACGTTAACTGCTAAGGATATAGATGACGCTACTGCTGATTACGAAGTCTTGAATCCCGACTTGCTAATTGCAACGATGTCAGAAGATGCCGATATCGAAATGGAATTACGAGTTGGACGCGGGCGGGGATACGTTCCTGCCGAGGAACAAAGTGTGGATACGGAAGATGATGTTAATCTGATACCGATCGACGCTATTTATACCCCTATAAAACAGGTACAATATGATGTTGAGAATGTACGGGTAGGGCAGCGTACCGACTATGAAAAACTGGTCATGGATATAACTACGGATGGATCGGTTAATTCCAAAGAAGCGTTGACCATCGCTGGAAAGATATTGAAGGAACACATAGAAAAATTTATTACTGAAGAAATCGATGAGCCCTTCACACAAGAGGAGGAAGAGGTCGATGCAGAAAAACAGCGAGTTGCAAATCTTTTAAAGACAAGCATAGAAGATCTGAATCTTAGTGTTCGTTCTTATAATTGTCTGAAATCTGCCAATATCAATACTATTGGTGAATTGGTAGCTCGTGATGAACAAGACCTGTTGAAATTCCGTAATTTCGGTAAGAAATCTCTTGCCGAGTTAGTGGAGGTTATTGAGGATAAGAATCTTCATTTTGGAATGGATATCTCAAAGTATTTAGACAAATCTTAAAGATATTAGAAAGAAATGCGTCATTTAGTTAAAGGAAGAAAACTAGGAAGAACACCTTCACACCGGAAAGCTACACTGGCGGCGCTTTCTGTAGCTCTTATTAAAGAGCATAGAATAACAACAACGGTGTCGAAAGCTAAAGAACTGCGTACATTTGTGGAGCCTTTAATTACGAAAGCGAAAGAAGATACTACACATCGCAGAAGACAGGTTTTTTCCAAGTTAAACGATAAAGCTGCTGTTTCTCACTTATTTAATGAGATTGCCAAAAAAGCGATGGACCGGCCGGGTGGATATACCCGGGTAATAAAACTCGGCTATCGCTCTGGTGATGGCGCACACATGGCTGTTATAGAGCTTGTCGACTATAATGATATTAAGCCAGAGGACAGCCAGAAGAAAAAGCGTACACGTCGTTCTGGCAAATCCAAGAAAACTACGGGTACAAAAACCAAGGCTTCTAAAAAGGCTAAGAAGAAACAAGCGAAGGAAGCCGAAAAAGAGACCTCTGCCTCCGCTAAAGAGGATCAGAAGGGCAGCTCGGAAGAGGAATAGTACTCTGAAATAGTGTTCAAGAGCGGAATATTATAAGATTAGGTTCTATCAATTTTTTTATTGTAAGATTATAAAATAATATTTGCAATGTATAAAATAACTTCTTATCATTGCACCGCTTTGAAATTAAGCAACGATTATTTTTTTCTTTTATTGACTTCGGTAGGTGAGTAAGTTTATCTTTGAAGTCTACTCTTCGAAATGGGAGAAAGAAAAGGAGTTCTTTGACAGACTGGAACATACAGACGATCGCACGTCGAGCCCTTGTCGGGCTGCTTACGGGCAGTCAGATGAGAGTTAATTTAGACATCGAGCCAAGGA
>JASFMR010000058.1:0-23324 GCA_050117475.1 Balneolaceae bacterium
ATCGATTTTTCTTACGCAAATACTGGCAAACCTGAAAAATGGACGAACCTCATACAGGATAACACTCGTGTACTATCTGGATTGACCCCATTTGTCCCATTGCACTTTACTTACCATGGCATCAACTGTATTCAAGGTGTACTATATATAATTTTGTTTACCTAACAGAATTAGGTAAATTAATTCGTAACCTTACCTAGACGATTTAGGTATACCCTATAGGATTACCTAATGCATTTAGGTATAACACAACGCAATCTACTCATGATTTCACGCGAACTTAAAGCAGCATCATCAAAACCAATGATCTTATCCATTCTCTCCCATGGAGAAAGCTATGGATATCAAATTATTCAGAATATTGAAGAACTGTCGGGGGGCAAATGGGAATGGTCAGAAGCCATGCTGTACCCCGTTTTGCACCGAATGAATTCCGACGGCTTGATACAATCCCGCTGGGAAGTAATGGACAATGGACGCAAACGCAAATATTACAGCCTCACCCCAAAAGGAAAGGAGGCATTGGCCAAAGAGAAAAAAGAATGGATGAGTGTGCATGAAGTACTCAAATCTCTATGGGGACCGAATCCACAATTAGCATTGGGATAATATGTTAAACGGCAGTAGGCAAACGAGAGATGGATGACCGTCGTCTCACGTTTGCCTTAAATAAAGAATGAAATGTTTGATTTAGAACAAGCCATAAAACAATGGCGTCGAAAATTACAAAAACACCCGGTACTTGAACCCGGCGACATTGAAGAACTGGAAAGTCATTTGCGGGATAAAATCGATCATCTCCTCAAGAAAGGTTATGATAAGAAAGAAGCTTTCCAAAAAGCAGAGGCCGATACGACCGAAGGAATGCAAGAAGTTATAAGTGAATTCCGTACCGCCCGCACAGATGGGAAAAATCCGGCGGCATGGAAATCCAGAAGCTGGGTACCTAATCTTTTTCCAAACTATTTAAAAGTAACTTTTCGTAATTTTTGGCGCCATAAAGGATATGGTTTTATTAACATTTTAGGATTAGCAATCGGACTTGCCGGTTGTATTCTCATTCTTCTATATGTAACCGATGAATTCAGTTACGACACTTTTCATGAAAAAGCAGGCCGTATTTATCGGGTTACTACCGACACAAAATGGGGCGACCAAGAGGGATTGGGCTTTTCTACCCCTCCGCCCCTGGGCAGGGTTTTCACTGAGAAAATACCAGAGGTCGAATCTTATGTCCGCTTTTATAAACCCCATAATCACATTGTGCGAAATGGAGAGACCTATTTTAAAGAAGAAGGTATCTTCGCGGCCGACAGCACTTTTTTCAGTATTTTTAGCTTTAATCTATTAGAGGGAGATCCGAAATCTGCTCTCGCCAAGCCATACAGCATGGTTATTACTCCTGAGATTGCCCGAAGGTATTTCGAGAATGAATCGTCGGCCGTGGGACAATCTCTGCAGCTAGGCGATGACAAAATTTCCTATACCATTACCGGGATCGTCGCTCCGCCCCCGCCCAATTCACACATACAGTTCAATATCCTGACGTCTATTTCCAGTTATGAGGATGTCTCCTATTTCGATTGGAGCTGGGTTTGGAATGGTGTAACCACCTATGTGTTGCTCCATGAAAATGCTTCGCCCCGCGATGCCCAATCTCAGATAGCGGCAATAGTCAAGAATCACTTGCCAGCCACGTTCAAGCGTATTGGATTCTCTTTTAAAGATCTCATCAATAACGGCGGCCATTGGAAATATAATTTGCAACCCCTGACCGATATCTGGCTGCATTCCAGCCAGATAGGCAATCCACTGGGTGAATCCAGTAACATCCTATATGTTTACATTTTAGGAACCGCTGCACTTTTTATCCTGATCATTGCCTGCATCAACTTTATGAATCTGGCCACCGCCCGTTCAGCCAATCGCGGAAAGGAAGTAGGTATCCGAAAAACCCTGGGCTCTTCTCGAACCGTCCTGGCTGGACAATTTCTGGCGGAATCTATTATGTACAGCATTACAGCCGCATTGCTGGCCTGCCTGTTAATAAATCTGGTACTGCCCGGTTTTAATAACCTGGCAGCTAAAGATCTCTCCTCCAACTTATTTCAGCAGCCCTGGATTTTTGCAGGTCTTTTTATCTTAACGCTCTGTGTGGGATTACTTTCAGGCAGCTATCCTGCCGTCGCTCTTTCCTCTTATAAGCCGGTAGATGTTCTAAAAGGGAAAATAAAATCCGGATCCAAAGGCAGAACCCTGCGAAATGTTCTGGTCGTCAGTCAGTTTGTCATCTCGCTTGTCTTAATCATCGGCACGCTGATCGTATATTCTCAACTGGATTATATGCAACATAAAGATATCGGCCTGGATAAAGAGCAAATAGTCATTATCAAAAACGGGGCTAATCTTAGAAACCAGCAGGAAACGTTCCGGGATGAGCTTATGAAGCTTCCTGGGATTGTCTCCGCATCGCTAACCACGAATTATCCCACCCAAGCCGACTTTACGGATTTTTATCATCCCCAGAATACCAAGGGAAATGATGTCGTAATATCTTCGGTCCTGACGGACCACTATTTCATGAACACGATGGGCATTGACCTGATCAAAGGTAGAAACTTCAGAAAATACGGCAGCTCAGATTCAAGAAGTATTATCATTAACAAAAAAACAGCTGATAGTTTTGGCTGGACGCCCCAAGAGGCGATTGGTAAGATCATCGTCTATCCCGGTGGGGACTACCAAAAATTTAAGGTCATCGGGGTGATGAAAAATTTCAATTACTATTCTCTTCTGAATCCGGTACCGAATTTCGCTTTCTTTCACCGCAGCTCTCATTCTTATGATGTTGACAAAGCATACCTGGCGGTCAAGATATCTCCAAAAAATATTACACAGACCCTGGCATCCATTTCCTCGAAATGGAAGAAGTTCAAAGCCGACGTGCCGTTTGAATATGAATTTTTAAATGATCGGTTTGATGCCCTGTATCGATCACAAGAGCAAATGGGCGTTGTTTTCGGTGTATTTACAATCATCGCAATCATTGTCGCCTGTATGGGTCTGCTGGGACTTGTGACCTTTGCCACCGAACAGCGGACTAAAGAAATCGGAATCCGCAAAGTGCTCGGAGCTTCCTCCGGCAGCATCATACTAATGCTCACTAAAGACTTTGCAAAACTTACGGGCATTGCATTTCTAATAGCTTGTCCCATCGCCTATTACCTGATGCAACAGTGGCTGCAGGATTTCGCTAACCGCATCGAGATAGGTCCCGGTATTTTTCTGATTTCCGGATTTGCCACAATGTTCATTGTATTGACAACCATCAGCTGGCAATCACTTAAAGCCGCATTAATGAACCCGGTAAATAGTTTGCGAAGTGAGTAAAATCATTAGTTGTATGTAGTTAATTGTCAGCCGTAAGACAGCCTAAAAACATACACCAAAAAACTATCAACAAACGAGGTTTATCAATCATCCGTTACACACCCCTCAGAAGCCGAGGAAACCAATTTGGCATATTTGTATAATGATCCGCTGGTAACCTGCAGCGGAGGAGCCTCCCAGTCCTTGCGACGTTGTTCAATCTCTTCCTCTGAAAGATGCACATTCATTACCCGTTCATCCGCATCAATCGTAATTTTGTCTCCATTTTCAATAAGTGCAATCGGCCCGCCAACCTGTGCTTCAGGGGTAACGTGACCTATGACAAAACCGTGAGATCCACCCGAAAATCGACCATCCGTAATCAGTGCTACGTCTTTTCCAAGCCCGGCCCCCATTATAGCTGCCGTGATAGAAAGCATCTCCCTCATTCCGGGTCCGCCCTTCGGCCCTTCATAACGAATGACCACCACATCACCTTTTTTGACTTCACCATTCTGAATGGCGGCCAAACTTTCTTCTTCGGAGTTATAAACTTTCGCAGTACCGGTAAACTTCGTGCCTTCCTTGCCGGTGATCTTGGCCACCGCACCCTCCGGCGCCAGGCTCCCATATAATATCTGGAGATGACCTGTCTTTTTGATGGGATCGTTAACTGGGGCGATAATATTTTGCTCTTCAAGTAATCCGGGTACCTCAGCCACATTTTCAGCAAGTGTTTTTCCGGTCACTGTGATGCAATCCCCGTGCAGATAGCCTTCCTCCAGCAGCATTTTTTGAACGGCCGGAACCCCACCTACATTATAGAGATCTTCCATCACGTACCTGCCGCTTGGTTTAAGATCCGCCAGGTAAGGCGTCCGGTTGCTGATTTCCTGAAACTCATCAATAGTAAACGGCACTTCAGCGGCTCGGGCGATAGCCAGAAGGTGCATAACGGCATTGGTCGACCCACCGAGTGCAACCGTGATTGTCACAGCATTTTCCAACGCTTTGCGATTGATGATATCCCTGGGTTTAATATCTTCTTCCAAGAGATGGAGGATCGCTTCTCCGGCAGCACGGCATTCTTGAATTTTCTGCTTGTGTGTTGCCGGAATCGAGGAGCTGAACGGCAAACTCATTCCCAGCGTCTCAATAGCCGAAGCCATGGTATTCGCTGTATACATTCCACCACACGCCCCGGCCCCCGGACAGGCATGGCGTATCACATTATCTAGCTCCGTTTTATCAATATTTTCGGATAAATATTCACCATAGGATTCAAACGCTGAAACAATATCGAGGTTTTCGCCCTTCCATTTTCCGGGACGAATAGTGCCGCCATAAACCATAATAGAGGGACGATTCAAACGGGCCATAGCCATTACCGATCCGGGCATATTTTTGTCACAACCCACGATCGAAATATTTGCATCGTACCACTGGGCTCGCAGAACCGTTTCGATAGAATCGGCGATTATTTCACGAGACTGCAACGAGTATTTCATACCTTGCGTACCCATCGAAATCCCATCGCTCACACCAATACTATTAAAGACCAGTCCCACAAGTCCGGCCGCCCAAACACTCTCCCGAACGTGCACAGCCAGATCATTCAAATGCATATTACAAGGATTTCCCTCCCATCCGGTACTGGCAATTCCCACCTGTGCTTTGTCCATGTCTTCATCGGTCAGACCGGCCCCATAAAGCATGGCACGAGAACCGACCTGTGATTCTTGCTGTGTCAATCGAGAGCTGTATTTATTGAGTTTCTGAGGCATAAAGTGCGATTTAATAGATCAATTGGATTACAAATTTTTCTAGTTTCCGGCTATGAGTTTCTATCCCAATCCGGCTTTAAAAGCTAAAAGAATCCTATAACTAAACAAGGCAAAATCTGTCAGCATGAATAATTTGAAATTTATTTGACATAAGAAATTCCATTATCTATACTGATAATTCTTATTTGAAAGAAATAGTTACTTTTGACCAACAAAGCATCACATACTCTTAATTCTGCTCTGCAAGGGGAGGCTCCTTCTACCTTGTTTGATACAGATAGTATGTTCCTGACGCTTATGGTCGCTCTTATAGCACTCTCCATTTCGATAGCTATTTCTGTCTCATCTGTGGTAGAAATTATTAGTATTATCACTATTCTAGGTGTGGTAAGCCTAATTACTATTCTACCGATTCTAATTTCTGGCATTATTAACCTAATTCTAATTATTAGCTAACCATAACAGCCAGAGGTTAGAACTCAATTTCCAAAACTTCTTTTGAATTTTTCTGACCTCTGGCGGGAAAAGTATATCCACCAGGTCATATGGAACATGCAAAAGCGTCAAAATTCAGCAACGACGAAAAGAAAAACCTTACGAATCCCCAAAAAGCATCTGTCCGTAATGGTGCCGGCATTCTTATTCAAACACTGAAAGACCTTAGTGTTGACACTATTTTCGGCTATCCCGGGGGAGCAGTCTTACCACTCTACGATGAACTTTTTGATGCTAACGACATCAATCATGTGCTCATTCGTCACGAACAAGCAGGTACGCACGCCGCCGACGGTTATGCACGGGCTACAGGGAAACCCGGTGTGGTACTTGTAACTTCGGGCCCGGGTGGGACCAACACCGTCACCGGAATTGCCACAGCAGCAATGGATTCCATTCCTCTTGTAGTATTTACCGGACAAGTACCTACCAATATGATCGGTAACGACGCATTCCAGGAGGCAGACATCGTGGGGATCACACGACCTATTACCAAACACAATTACCTGGTAAAGGATGTGGAAGAACTGGAGCAGGTGATCCGTGAGGCATTTCACGTTGCAACAAGCGGGCGGCCCGGACCGGTCTTGATTGATCTCCCGAAGGATATGCTTAAAACCGAAGCCCATTACAGCGGCCTGAGAAAAGTGTCAATACCCAGTTACAACCCCACCAAAGAAGGCCACTCCACCCAAATACGAAAGGCAGCTAAGCTGCTGAGCGAAGCCCAAAAACCCCTCATTTACGCAGGGGGCGGCGTTGTCCTCGGGGAAGCCTGGCACGAATTGACAGCCATGGCGGAGAGGCACAATATCCCTGTTACTACGACCCTGATGGGCCTGGGCGGATTCCCCGAAAGCAAGCCGCAGGCGTTGGGCATGCTGGGTATGCACGGGACTTATTATGCAAATATGGCCATAACGGAGTGTGACACCCTGCTCGCAGTCGGGGCACGGTTTGACGATCGCGTTACCGGCCGGCTGGACGGATTTTCGCCGCATTCGAAAAAAATTCACATTGATATTGACCCCACAAATATCGGTAAAAATGTAAAAGTGGACGTACCTATTGTCGGTGATGTTAAGCAAGTACTCCCTGAAATTGACAGACAAATTGAAACACCCGAGACCAAAGATTGGTGGCGGACCATCCATACATGGCAGGCAGAACAGCCTCTGAAGGTTCCAAAATCTGAGGATTCTATTAAACCGCAACATATGATTGAGGCCATATCCGAAGTGACGAATGGAGAAGCAATCGTAGTAACCGATGTGGGGCAGCATCAAATGTGGGCCGCACAGCATTATACCTTCAATCACCCCCGCTCATTTCTCTCCTCCGGCGGATTGGGGACCATGGGATATGGTTTTCCTGCTGCCATGGGTGCTGCTTTCGGATGTCCCGATCGGCCGGTGGTTTGTATAACGGGCGACGGAGGTTTTCAGATGACTGCCTACGAATTATCAACGGCAGTAGAACATGAGATCCCCCTTAAAATTGCCATTATGAATAACCAGTGCCTGGGCATGGTAAGGCAATGGCAAGAGCTTTTTTACCACAAAAGATATAGCCACTCCATCCTGAAAAAAGGGAATCCCGACTTTGTAAAACTGGCTGAAAGTTATGGGGCCGCCGGTTTTAGGGCCACCAATGCCAGAGAGATGGACAAAATACTCAAAGAGGCGATGTCGATCAATGACCGCCCGGCAGTAATGGACTTCCGGGTTGAAGAACATGAAAATTGTTATCCGATGGTTCCCGCAGGAGCCGCATTAAATGAAATGGTTTTAGGGGAAGAATAATGCCTACTACACAAAACGGAACACAAACACAGTCCGACAAACATACGCTCTCAGTCCTGGTGAGTTATAATCTGAATGCCCTTTCGCGAATCATCGGCATCTTCAGCAGTAAGGGATTCGAGATCGACAGTATCAGTTTCGGCTCAGGAAAAGAATCGGGGCTGGCCCGGATCACTATAACCACGCATGGCGACAAGCAGATTATCGAACAGATCACCAAGCAGCTGCATAAGATCATCGATGTGGTTACGGTCTCTGATCTAACCTACGAAAGCTTTGTTGAACGCGAGCTGGCATTGGCAAAAGTTAAGGCAACCAGTTCATCGAGATCCGAAATTATGCAAATCGTCCAGGTATTCAGGGGCAAAGTCATCGATATAAGCCCCGAAAAACTTTCCATTGAAATCACCGGCAACCGGGATAAAGTGGATGCTTTTCTCGGGATGGTCCGGCCATTCGGCATCATTGAAGTGGCCCGAACGGGAAGCGTAGCACTCAAAAGAGAATTTAAAGGATCAGTCTAAATAACCAAGCAACTAATAAATAATTACGTCCAAAATGAAAGCGAAAACATATTATAACGACGACGCAGATCTTCAATTCCTAAGAGACAAGACCGTAGCCATTATTGGCTATGGAAGCCAGGGACATGCCCATGCCTTGAACCTGAAAGACAGTGGGGTCAACGTGGTAGTAGGGCTCCGGGAAGACAGCTCTTCTCGCGCCGAAGCCGAAAAAGAAGGCTTGGAAGTTCTCTCAACGGCCGAAGCAGCCCGAAAGGGGGATATCGTAATGGTACTGATACCGGATCAGTTTCAGGCAGAAGCCTATAAGAATGAAATTGAGCCAAATCTCTCGGAAGGTAACGCCCTGGCCTTTGCCCACGGGTTTAATATCCACTTTGATCAAATTCAACCCGATTCTAATGTGGATGTATTTATGATCGCTCCCAAAAGTCCCGGACATCTGGTCCGAAGGGTCTACAAAAAAGGCTCCGGCGTTCCCTGCCTGGTAGCCGTCGACCAGGATTATACCGGCACTGCCAAAGAAACGGCCCTGGCCTATGCCAAAGCGATTGGTGGCACTCGTGCCGGCGTCATTGAAACCACCTTTGAGGAAGAAACCGAAACGGATCTCTTCGGGGAGCAGGCGATCCTTTGCGGCGGGGTTTCAGAGCTGGTGAAGCAAGGATTCGAAGTGCTGACCGAAGCGGGGTACCAGCCTGAAATTGCGTATTTCGAGTGCCTGCACGAGCTGAAATTGATTGTCGATCTGATGTATGAGGGCGGCATTGAGCGAATGTATTATTCTGTAAGCGATACAGCGGAATACGGCGGACTTACACGCGGGGCAGAAGTTGTTGACAAGGTAAATAAAAAACGAATGAAAGATGTTCTCAAACGAGTTCAAAATGGTTCTTTTGCAAAAGAGTGGATCAAAGAGAATAAAGATGGTATCCCCAAACTCAAAAAACTGAGACAAGAACTGGGCGATCATAACATCGAAAAAGTGGGCAAGCAACTCCGCTCCATGATGAACTGGATAGAAGAAGAAAACTCAGTTGTAGAAGTCGCTGAATAATGGACTCAAAAATCCACATATTTGATACCACTCTTCGGGATGGGACCCAGGGCGAAAAAATAGCCTTTTCTGCACAAGATAAGCTGCGCATTGCTCAACGACTCGACGATTTTGGCATTGACTATATCGAAGGCGGCTGGCCGGGTTCCAATCCCAAAGACATGCAATTCTTTGAGTTGGCCCGTCGAAAATCCTTCAGGCATGCGCGCATCGTAGCGTTTGGGAGTACCTGCCGAACGAACACACTACCGGCTGAAGACACCAACATCCGGATGCTGGTCGAAGCCGGAACTCCGGCTGTCTCCATCTTTGGAAAAAGCTGGCTGCTCCACGTGGAAGAAGCATTGAAAACGACTGCAAAGGAGAATCTGAAAATCATTCGAGATTCGGTAGCGTACCTTAAAGCACACGAGAAAGAAGTTATTTATGATGCCGAGCATTTCTTCGACGGGTATAAGGCGGAACCCGACTATGCCTTGCGGACCATCATGGCAGCTGAAAAGGCAGGGGCCGACACCATCGTACTTTGCGACACGAACGGCGGCACGCTTCCTTCGGAGATTTCAACCATTGTCCGCAATGTCAAATCGCAGGTATCCACACAGCTCGGTATCCATGCACACAATGCCTGTGGGCTGGGAGTAGCCAATTCTATTGCTGCAGTTAGGGCAGGATGCGAACATGTTCAGGGGACTATCAATGGTTATGGCGAACGGTGCGGGAATGCCAACCTGTGCTCAGTCATCCCGAATCTGCAGGAAAAACAACACTACCGCTGTGTGCCAGCCGAAAAGATGGAAGAACTGACTACACTCTCCCACTTCATAAGTGAAGTGGCAAATCTTAACCCCGATAACCGGCAGCCTTTTGTAGGTCAAAGTGCATTTGCTCACAAAGGAGGCATCCATGTCAGTGCAGTGATGAAAAACGAGTCAACGTACGAACATATCGCTCCAGAAGTAGTAGGTAACCGGCGGCGGGTCTTGGTATCTGACCTTTCCGGGAAAAGCAATATCCGGTATAAATCTGAGCAACTCGGTATTGATTTGGATACTCAGAGTGAAGACATCCCCGGGATTGTCGAAAAGCTTAAGAAACTGGAAAATGAAGGGTATCAATTTGAGGCGGCGGAAGCTTCCTTTGAACTCTTAGTTCAAAAATTAACAAACGAATGGCAGGATTTCTTTCTGCTGGAAGGTTTTCGAATAATAGTAGAAAAAGATATCTCGGGCGATTCGCGTACGGAAGCAACTATCCGTCTCACCGTAAACGGGCAAACAGAACACTGTGCTGCAGAAGGCAGCGGACCTGTTCACGCCCTGGACCAGGCACTGCGAAAAGCCCTGCATCGCTTCTATCCGGGTATCGTAGAGATGCACCTGCAAGATTATAAAGTGCGTGTTTTGAACCAAAAGGAAGGAACCGATGCAAAGGTACGTGTATTGATTGACTCCGCAGAAACCGATAACGCCTGGACAACCGTGGGGGTCTCAAGAAATATTATTGATGCCAGCTGGGAAGCCCTTTCCGACAGCTTCAGTTATTACCTGGCGAAGCAGCATCAAAATCTCCATAACAAAAAAGCGATTTAAAATGACTTTGCTACATCTTTCATGGCTATTGCTAGGCAGTCTTCTGACTGCTCTAAAACCCGACCGACAACTACAAAATCAACTGCGAATTATCGTACAAACGTAGACTCAAATTTCACAACAGCAATAACCATGGAAAACCAAATTAAAATTTTTGATACCACGCTTCGAGACGGCGAACAATCTCCCGGCTTCAGCATGAACCAGGATGAGAAGTTGCGGTTGGCTTTGCAGCTGGAGCGCCTCCGAGCCGATGTCATCGAGGCCGGCTTTCCCATTGCATCAGAAGGGGATTTTAATACGGTGCGTGAGATTAGCAAGCATATCCATAATAGTACAGTGGCGGCCTTGTGCCGTACTACTACTAAAGATATCGACAGGGCCGCCGCTTCCCTAGAACCCGCCACTAAGGCACGTATTCATACATTTATTGCCACTTCCGATATCCATATGAAGTATAAGCTCAAGAAAAATCGAGAAGAAGTACTTGAATCCGCAGTCGAAGCTGTAGAATATGCCAATCAATTCTGCGATGAAGTGGAATTTTCAGCAGAAGATGCCTCCCGAAGCGATCCCGCCTTCCTCTATAAGATATTTGGAGCTGTCATAAATGCGGGAGCTGATATCATTAACGTACCCGACACTGTCGGATACGCCATGCCATGGGAGTTTGGAGAGTTGATCAAATCCATCAGGCAAAATGTACCGAACATTAATGAGGTGACCCTCAGCGTACACTGTCACAACGATCTGGGCATGGCTGTTGCCAATTCACTTATGGCCATTAGAAATGGAGCTCAACAAATAGAGTGTACAATTAACGGGATCGGTGAACGCGCCGGCAATGCCTCCCTGGAAGAAATAGTCATGGCTATTGCTACCCGTGAAGATAAACGCAAAACAAATATTGTAACTGAAGAATTGGTCCCTTCGAGCAGATTGCTTTCGGAAATTACCGGCCATAAAGTGCAGCCCAATAAAGCTGTTGTAGGTGACAATGCCTTTGCACATGAGGCCGGCATTCACCAACACGGCGTGTTGAATAACCCCATGACTTATGAAATAATGACGCCAAAGTCGGTCGGACTCAGCAGCAACAGAATCGTACTTGGAAAACATTCCGGCCGCTTTGCCCTTAATAAGAAACTCCAGAAAATGGGCTATACACTTGGAAAGGATGAATTGAACCAAGTATATGTGAAGTTTACAAAGCTTGCCGATAGAAAGAAGAAAATCAATGAAAATGAACTACTCAAGCTGATTAGTCAAACCCTGCCTCAAAAAAAGGTATCGGCTGACAGTACCATGGCCGGCTAGTCAATTCGGGGATACAACTTTAACTATCTAATTCTGAAATCATTAAACAATCACAATTATGGGAATGACTCTCACAGAAAAAATTTTAGCAAAACATAGCGGGGCCTCATCCGTCGAACCCGGGGAAAGTGTTTGGGTGGATGTGGATGTACTAATGACCCACGATGTCTGCGGCCCGCCTTCGATATCCATTTTCAAGGATCAGTTCGGAGAAGAGGCCCGTGTCTGGGATAAGGAAAAACTAGTTATAATCCCGGACCACTACATTTTCACAGAAGACAAGTATGCCAATCGGAATGTGGATATTCTCCGGGCTTTTGCAGCGGATCAAGATCTTCCCTATTTCTATGACGTAGGTTCTGAAGATTATAAAGGCGTTTGCCATATCGCACTCCCCGAAGAAGGGTTTACCCGGCCGGGCGAAGTATTATTCGGAACCGACTCCCACACATGCACAGCAGGAGCTTTCGGGCAGTTTGCCACCGGCATCGGTAATACCGACGCGGCCTTCATAATGGGCGCAGGCAAATTGTGGGTGAAGGTGCCGGAAACCATGCGCTTTGTCTTCTATGGCGATTCCATGCCCCCCTACCTGATGGCTAAAGATATCATCCTGCAAATTATTGGTGACATCGGCGTGGATGGTGCAACATATCGCACCATGGAATTTGCGGGCAGCGGAATCAGTGCCATGACGATGGAAGACCGGATGACACTTACCAATATGGTAATCGAAGCAGGAGGGAAAAACGGCGTTGTGGAACCAGATATAAAAACGGAAACCTATGTACGTGAACGTACTGATGAATATTTCGAGCCTGTGTTCAGTGACCCGGATGCTAACTATCACAGCGTGTATCACTACAACCTGGAAGACCTCGTGCCAATGGTGGCCAAACCGCACAGTCCAGACAACAAGGCCAAAGCCATCGAACTGGAAGGTACAAAACTGGATCGCGCTTATATCGGCTCCTGTACGGGTGGGAAGCTCTCCGACTTTGTAGCTGCGGCGGAAATCATTGCCGGCAATAGGCTCAAAGTCGATACCTATGTAGTACCGGCTACAACAGAAATTGCAAAGGGACTTGAAACCACAACGTTAAATGGGAAACCAATAATCGACATTTTTAAAGATGCCGGATGTAAAATAGGCCAGGCCTCCTGTGCCGCCTGCCTCGGTGGCCCATCTGACACCTTTGGCCGCTTAAATAATCAGGAGGTTTGTATCTCCACGACCAACCGTAACTACCCGGGACGGATGGGATCTAAACAGTCACAAGTTTACCTTGCATCCCCCTACACGGTTGCAGCTTCTGCTATCACCGGCCAGATTACCGATCCCCGGGCATTCATACAGCAAACAGTCATTTAAAAAAATTAATGCACCAAATTATGTCAAAGCAAAAAATAATTAACGGAAAAGCTTTTGTCCTTGGCAAAAATATTGATACCGATCAAATTATTCCCGCCGAGCACTTGGTTTACAGTCTTGATGATCCCAAAGAACGAAAGTTCTACGGGCGACATGCACTTTCGGGTGTTCCCGATGAACAATCCGGCCTCCCCGAGGGCGGCGTTCCCCTTGTTGAAGATAAAAGCTTCAAAAGCAAGTTTAGCATCATAGTGGGTGGGACTAATTTCGGGTGTGGATCATCCCGAGAACATGCCCCCGCTGCCCTTGATATTGCCGGTATTGAGGCGATCATAGCCCCCACCTTTGCCCGTATCTTTTACCGGAACGCTGTTGACGGCGGTTTCGTGGTTCCCTATGAAAGCTTGGAGGACCTAAGTCAAAAGGTTTCAACCGGGGACGAACTGAAAATAGATGTCAAGAATCGAACCGTACATAATCTCACTAAACAAGAAGAGTATGAAATTCGCCCGTTGGGCAGTGTCGCCGATATCGTAAACGCAGGCGGCATTTTTGAATATGCACGCAAAGAAGGAATGATCTCATGCCAATAACCAAAGAAATAATTGTTTTACCGGGCGATGGAATCGGCCCCGAAGTTACCAAAGAAGCGGTAAATATTTTGCAAACAGTCTGTAAACGACACGGGTGTAAGCTCAAGACACAGGCCTTCCCTATTGGGGGAGCCAGCATCGATCGGTTCGGTCGACCGCTGACAGAAGAGACCCTGGAAGCCTGTAAAAATAGCTCAGCCGTCCTATTGGGAGCCGTTGGCGGTCCCAAATGGAATGACCAGCCAAAGGACAAGAGGCCGGAATCAGCTCTTTTAAGGCTTCGCAAAGAACTCGACCTTTTTGCAAACTTAAGACCTGTAAAAACATACAAGTCACTCATTCATGCCTCAACGCTCAAGGAAGAGGTCATCCGAGATGTAGATATTATGATCATTCGGGAACTGACAGGAGGTATCTATTTTGGCCGCCCACGCCTGATCGAGCAAACCGAAACCAGGGAACGGGCCGTCGATACCATGGAATATACTACTGAGGAGATAGAACGGGTATCGCACACGGCTTTTAAGACAGCAGTTGCCCGAAACCGGAAAGTGACATCCGTGGATAAAGCCAACGTTTTGGATTCTTCGCGTCTCTGGCGCCAAACAGTTGACGAATCAGCCAAACAGTGGCCAGAGGTTTCCCTTGAACACATGCTGGTGGATAACTGTGCCATGCAGCTAGTCCGAAATCCGGGGCAGTTTGATGTCATTCTTACCGGCAACATGTTTGGTGATATATTGAGCGACGAAGCCTCTATGATTACCGGGTCGATAGGCATGCTGCCCTCAGCCAGCATCGGCGAAGAATTTGCGATGTACGAGCCTGTACATGGCTCCGCCCCCGATATTGCTGGACAAAACAAAGCAAATCCTCTTGCAGCCATAGCGTCTGTAGCCATGATGTGCAGGTACTCATTAAATATGCCGGAAGCGGCCCGGGAAATCGATGAAGCCATCGAATCTACCCTCAACGACGGATTCCGTACGGGGGACATCTTTTCATCGTCCTCGAAAGAATATTTGGCAAGCACCGAAGAAATGGGAAGCGCCGTAGTAAAGCACTTGAGTCCCGATTTACAGCCCGGCACATTTTTGTAAGAATGGTATCGGCTGGAAACCTTGAATTGCCCTTTACGTTGCTACGCTCCTTTGACCAGTTCCAGGGAGGCGGAATTGATGCAATATCTCAGCCCGGTAGGCTCCGGTCCGTCAGGAAAAACATGGCCGAGGTGTGCATCACAAACATTACACATCACCTCGATGCGGTTCATGCCATGGCTCAGGTCCTCTTCGTATTTAATAACATTATTTTTTACCGGTTCCGTAAAACTGGGCCAGCCCGATGAGGATTCGAACTTCTCCGTGGAATCAAAAAGCTCAGTGCCGCAACAAACGCAGGCATATAAACCGGGTTCATGCGATTCGCAGTATTCCCCCGAATAAGGTCGTTCTGTCCCTTTTTTACGAGTCACCATAAATTGTTCATCGGTGAGTAACTTTTCCCACTCCTGTTCACTTTTCTCCACCCTGCGAGGAGGTTTGGGGTTCCCCTTTCGGGCATGCTGATTAACTTCTTTCCAATCAATCATATTTCTGTCTCCTGAATTAATAAAAAAAGGCCAGACCCACAAGCCTGACCCTTTGTCGGGATGACTGGATTTGAACCAGCGACCCCTTCGTCCCGAACGAAGTGCGCTACCGGACTGCGCTACATCCCGAAAAGAATGTACTGCACATCAAAAGTGCAGCACATCAAAAATTAAACAATTCGCGTGATTAAATCGGCAGTACGAGCAGAATATCCTGCTTCATTATCATACCACGCCAAAATCTTAACCAGCTTACCGTCTGTCTTGGTAAAGCCGCTATCATAGATGCATGAATGCGGATTGCTGAGAATATCGGTAGAAACAAGTTCTTCTTCAGAATATTCCAGAATCCCTTTCATAGCACCATTGGCAGCATTTCGGAAAGCATCATGGACCTCATCAACAGTAACATCTCTGTCAACAAGAGCCGTAAGATCGGTAAGAGATCCATCCGGTACCGGCACGCGAACTGCACTTCCGTCCAATTTTCCGTCAAGATGTGGAAGTACGAGCCCCACAGCCTGGGCTGCACCCGTGGTAGTGGGTACCAGGTTATGGGCAGCGGTACGTCCACGCCGTACATCTTTGTGCGGGCCGTCAACAATATTTTGACTGCCGGTATAAGCATGGGTAGTCGTCATAAAGGCTTTCTCAAGACCGAAAGAATCATCCAGGACCTTCACCATTGGCGCCAGGCAGTTTGTGGTGCAGCTTGCATTGGAATAAATCTTTGTACCCTTATCAATCTTCTCATCATTGACGCCAAGTACAATTGTCTTTACGCCATCGTCCCCTTTAGCGGGAGCAGAGATAATCACCTTTTCAGCTCCGGCCTCCAGGTGCTTGGAAGCATCAGCCTTAGTTCGGAAAAACCCAGTTGACTCGACCACAACGTCAGCACCGCGCTCATCCCACTTCAGGCTGGAAGGATCCCGCTCTGACGAAATACCGACTTCCATTCCGTCTATTACCATACAATCCCCTGAAACACTGACATCACCTTTATAAGTACCGTGTACAGAATCATGTTTAAACAAGTACGCTAGCGTCTCGGCATCCGTCAAATCATTGATACCAACTATATTAATTTCGTCTTTGTGATATGCCAAAATGGATCGCGCAACCAATCTCCCAATGCGTCCGAATCCATTAATTCCAACATTAATTTTAGCCATAAATTTTCATTCCTTTATTTGCAACAATTATAAATTAAAAGTGCGTAATACTTTATAGACGTTCTTTAAACGCCAAAGATAAGGTTTTAATAGTTCTTTTGTAAATAACTAAAGGGAAAAAATAAAGCATTTAATCCTCATCAAAATCGACGTCATCGGGTAATTCTTCCTCATCCAGCAAATCATCGAAATTTGCATCGTTAATCAAGTCTTCCTCCTCCTCTTCATCTTCATCGATTACAGTTTCGGCCTGCTTCTTACTGGGTGTCTGTGCCCCTGCTCTTCGCAACTGATTGACAATCTCCATATGATCGTTATCCATTGCCATGGAAAGGGCCGTCTCCCCATTTTTATCTTGTACTTTAACTTTTGCCCCGTTAGACAGCAAGTATTTAACAATCATTGAATGGCCTTCGCGGGCGGCGAGCATAAGGGCCGTCTGCCCCCAGCGTTGCTTTGCATTGACATTTGCCCCCTTTTCCACCAACAACTTAACCGCCTTTAAATTTCCTTCCCGGGCAGCCGTAATAAGGGCCACATCACCGATCTGAGCTCCATACCCCAACAGTTGTTCTACCATGGTGATGTTATTATTCTCAACAGCCCGGTTCAAAGCGGTTCCTCCCATACTTGTTGTTTTATTGGGATCCGCTCCCCTCTCAAGCAGGAATTCAACCACCTTCCCGTGATCATGCTGAGCTGCTAATATGAGCGATGATAAACCACTTTTTGAAGTTTCATCGATATTATTTCCACTCTGTACCAGTTTTTTAACCTTCTGCAAATCTCCTTCTTTCGCTGCCTCAAGTAACGGTGATAGTTCCATGTCAATAGCTTATTGGATTCAAAAATGTGGGTAAAGTATTGTTGGTTATATTACAATTATCTACATATTTGTCAATAGATAAATACCCCTTTTTACACTTCCTTTTAATCAGTGCAGGATTCCGGTCCCGTTATATCCATTCATAAATTCTTTACCTTGCATTCTCCTTTTACCCTGCAGTTGTACTTCTTTAAGCACCACAGTGCCCGGCTCACAACCTGCCAACAACTTGTCTTCATTCATTGCCAGTTTTCCCGGTACCAATTCCCGATTGGGGCCTATTTCAGAGCGATATAAATTGAATTTAAGATCGTCAAGTACGGCCCATGCAGTAGGAAAAGGACTCAAACCCCTAATTTTATTATGGATTTTCTCAGCCGGCTGATGAAAATCAACTTTGCAATCATCGGTATATAATTTAGGAGCAGGAGTGGCTTTATCATGATCCTGAGTAAATGTCTGGAATGTGCCCTTGTCAATTTCATCAACAGCTTCCATCAAAACTTCGCTTCCCATTATTTTGAGACGCTTATATAAATCACCTGTAGTCTCATTGGATCCGATATCCGTTTCTTTCTGTTTTATTATTTTACCGGTATCCACATTTTTATCCAAGAAGAAAATAGTACAACCTGTTTTTTTCTCCCCATTTATTATTGCCCAGTGAATAGGTGCCGCTCCACGGTATTTAGGCAAGAGAGATGCGTGAAGATTAATGGCCCCCATCTTTGGCAATTCAAGGATTTGGGAAGGTAGAATGCGGAATGCCACTACTACAAACAGGTCGGCATCCAGGGTTTTTAACTTTTGCAAAAAGGCGGGATCATCCAGATTCTCGACTTCAATAACCGGTAGGTCGAGCTCCAGGGCTTTCTTTTTAACGGCTGTAGGAGTCGGTTTAGCCCTGCGTCCGCGGCGCTTGTCAACATTACTGACAACCGCAGCAATCTCATGATCGGATTGGTATAGTTTCTCAAGACTCGGAATTGCAAAATCCGGGGACCCCATAAAAACGATACGCATGCAATAAAGCCTCTAGTTCGTCTTTATTTTCTTGGGAACGACGGGATAATCAATCTCTTTGCTGCCTTCAGCGATTTCCTTAAGCTTTGACCCCAGCATTTTACGCTTAAAAATCGACAGATGATCCAAAAATAAGATACCGTCGAGGTGATCTCGCTCATGCTGAATAACACGTGCCAACCAGCCATCCACTTCCATTTCCCGTTGATTAAAATCACGGTCAATATAAGAAACGACAATTTTCCTGGGACGTTTAACCGGGGCATTAACACCCGGTATGCTTAAACAGCCTTCGTCCAATTCTACCGTATCATCGCTTTCAAAACCAATCTCCGGGTTAATCATGGTTATCGGGCCGTACTTTGCAGCTTCGTCCTTTTCATCCGCCATTCCATCGGCATCAGCAACAAAGACGCGCAATAGCTTTCCGATTTGGGGAGCAGCCAAGCCTACTCCGTCAGAATTGTACATGGTATCGAACATATCATCAATGAGCTTCTGCAACTCACTTGAATTCTCTTTGACCGGTTTCGCTTTCTTACGAAGGACCTCGTCATCATACGTAACGATCGGTAATACGGACATCGTTGGCTCTTTCTAATTCTATGTATTTTTGAAGGATGATAGCGGCGGCGGCCTGATTAATACGATCCGTTTTACGGCGTTTCATTTTAGGCACACCCGCTTCATACATTGCTCGGATAGCCTCCTTGGTGGTATATCGCTCATCAATTTTGGCTATCTCGATACCAGGAAATTTTTTGTAAAGCCGGTTTAGAAACCTTTTTACCATTTTTATGGCTTCTCCCTCATTCCCGCCGGGAGTCAAAGGCCAGCCGACCACAATTTTTTCCACTTGTTCTTTCTCGATGAGCTCTTGAAGTTTGTCAAAAACCTTTTCGGGCCCATAAGTTCCAATTGGATTGGCAACTGTTCTTAGTAAGTCGGTACGAGCTAAGCCAATCCATTTTGTTCCAACATCAATACCGACAATTCTACCATAATCTGCCACTGCTAATCTTCCATTTCTTCTAATTCCTCTTCCTCAAGAGGTTGTTTCAAAAATTGTTTTAATAGCTTGCTGGGTTTAAAATGCGTTTTTCTGTGTGCAGGCACATAAATTTCCTCGTTTGTTTTCGGATTTCGAGCCCTTGGTTTCGCTTTTGTCTTTTTAACTTCAAAAACACCAAAATCACGCAATTCAATCCGGCATGTTGGATCTGCATCCATCATTGTCTCACGCAGTGCTACAAGAACTGCATCAACCCATGGCTCAGTTTGCACCATTGGCTCATCCAGCTGCTCCGCAACCCTTCGGACAATATCTCTTTTTGTATAAGTAATCATAGTCTGATCCTGATATTTGTTAATAATTTTAAGTCGATGATATTTATTTATTTAGCTCCGCTTAGTAAGAATAAACGTACCCATTCTTCAAATGGTAGATGATATTACTTTTATGTGGGATTTAAAAATATTTTAGCCCCCTAAAACGTAAAAAAATCAAAGTCTTACTCATAGCGGAACACGCTTTTCACTCCTTCCACCTTCTGTAATTTTCCAATTATTCTTCCCAGATGATCAATATCGTCCACATAAACAGTCAACATACCTTCGAACATTCCACTGTCACTATTCACATTGATACTTTTCATATTTGTTTCAAGCGATTTTGACAATACATCTGTAATATCATTTATCATGCCCACCCGATCTTCGCCAATAACTTTAACGGCCCCGAGAAATTTGGAGTCAATATTCTTGGCCCACGAAACATCGACAATGCGTTCGCCGTCCGTTTGAATAAGGTGTCTAATATTTTTGCAGTTGGAACGATGAATTTTTACATCACCGCTTCGACTTATAAACCCAATCACATCATCTCCGGGTATAGGATTACAACAGTTAGCGTAGGTATATTTGACATTCGTCAGTTCTCCGTTAATAATCAGTGCCTTCTCATCATTAACCGAACGTGCGGCATTGAAATATGTTTCCTGAATTTTTTCTTCTGAAACCGGAATACTCTTTTCCGTTTCAGGTTCATCAATACGTCCCTTGCTGGTAAATTGTTTAACAACGCTAAACAGCTTATTTACATCGTATGTACCTTTACCTATCTCGTAAAAAAGATCCTGGGTGGAATCGAATTTTAGTTTATGAGCGATACGCATCATATCCTGTTCAGAAATCTCTACGCTGCCTCGTTTAGCTCTCTTCTCCCAGATTTCCCGGCCCTCATCGGCTTTCTGACGCTCCTTCTGTTTGATAAACTGACGAATTCGAGATTTCGCTTTATGGGTGACAACATCGTTGATCCAGTCGGGATTCAAATTAATTTTATTACCCGTTATTATCTCAACCTGGTCCCCAATATCCAGCTTCTGACGAAGGGGCGCCATTTTCCCATTTATTTTTGCGGCTATAGCCCGTTCTCCAATCTCACTGTGGATATCAAAAGCAAAGTCGATGGGCGTAGCGTCTTTGGGAAGAGTTCGTAATTCCCCATCGGGAGTGAACACATAAATCTCATCCTGATACAGATTGAGCTGAAAATCTTTTACAAACTCGGTAGCTGCATCCGGGCGGGGATTGTCCAACACATCCCGCACCCAATGAACGAATTTATCCAGTGTCTCCGACCCTTCTTTGCCTTCCTTGTATTTCCAGTGTGCTGCCACTCCTTTCTCAGCAATGTCATCCATATGACGTGTACGGATCTGCACCTCAACTTTTCGCCCTTTCTTTGTAATCACTGTAGTATGCAGTGATTGATAGCCATTTGCTTTAGGTACAGAAATGAAATCCCGAAATCTCTTCGGGATGGGCGTATACCAGTCCGTTATAATGGAATACACGCGCCAGCAATCCTCCTTGGTATGCGGGCCTTCAAGGATAATGCGAATTGCAAACAAGTCGTAAATTTCCTCAAACGGCTTCTGCTGGTGCTGCATCTTGCGAAAAATCGAATAGATGTGCTTAGGCCGTCCCTTCATCTCAAAGGTAAAACCCTGCTTCTCCAGTTCATCCCGGATCGGCTTCATAAACTCTTCTATGAAGGCTTCCCGCGATTCTTTCTTTTCCCGAAGCTTGCGGGCTATAAATTTATAGGAATTGGGATCTATTACCTTAAAACAAAGGTCTTCAAGCTCACTTTTTATATTAAACAACCCAAAACGATGGGCTAGCGGGGCATAAAGCTCCATCGTTTCCGTCGCTTTTTGCAACTGTTTTTCCCGGGGCAGATGCTGAATCGTACGCATATTGTGCAACCGATCGGCAAACTTGATGAGTACAACACGAATATCTTCTGCCATAGACAACAGAAGCTTCATAAATGTTTCTGCCTGCTTCGTGTTACGGCTCTTGAATACTCCCGAAATTTTGGTAACGCCGTCAATAAGATGCGCCACCTTGTCGCCAAATTTTTCTTCGATATCTTCCAGTGTTACAGGAGTATCTTCCACGGTATCATGAAGCAAGGCCGCGACCACGGAGACATCATCAATATTAATTTCGGAAGCTACAATTTTAGCCACCGCAACCGGGTGATAATAGTAGGGTTCCCCCGACGCCCTCTCAATGCCTTTATGTGATACATAACACAATTTAAAAGCCCGGGAAACAAGTTTCTCATCTACTTCATCCAGGTTTTCGCGACATACCTTAAGCAACTGATCCAAATCCTGCTGTTGAGGCGGATCAAGGGTATATTCATCCAGATCAATATTATATGTTGTATTTGTATCTGCCATGTAATTAATTACATCAAAATAAGGCTAACCCTTATTGTAAAACAATGCCACTGCAATTTACATTCAATTCGCAACCTATTGATTACAAATTATTTGAAATAAAAAAGCGGACGCTTAATGTTAACGTCCGCCATCTTCATTCTCTTATACCCCCTAGAAAGAAAAAGAAACTCCAAATATCAACCTTCCGTCGCTGGTGTTTACATTGCTATTCAGGTCCTTAAACTTTTCCGTAGACTCAATGCGGTACTCAACAAACGGTTTTAGGAACGGAATAGGGCTCACTTTGGCCCCTACAAATCCATTCCAGTACAGGTTGCTGTCGGACCCTTCACCGGGAAGGTTGGCATCTTTGACATTAAAATCAGCATTGTTTGACCCCAGCCCCAACCCTACATAGGGTGAAATAAGGCCTACTGTGACCCCTCCGACGGCTGCCAGTCCGTAATCATAATTCTTGATTTCCGATGAATAAGACACCCCGTTATCGGAAACAGAATTCTCATCACTAAAGTAGCTGAAATGAGCCCTCAGTCCTAAGTTCAAAACGGGAACCTTCTGCAAAAGCTCTCTTTCAATCCGAACTCCGAAACCATTCTTTGGGGTTTCCTTTCTAATTTCATAAGAAGCACCAATACTCCACTGGGCTAACATTTTTTGGGGCATGGCACAAACCAATAAAGCAAATAATATTACAGGGGAAATTATTTTCTTAATATTCATAAATACCAAACTTGAATTTAAAATTATTTTAGCATCGATTTTTAATTAGAGTAAGGGTGTATTTAAATTAATGCAAATATCATTTGGGGCTGAGTTATTTTCTTTAATGGGAATCCATTTTTCAACTTGAGAAGAAGATATTGCTGTGTTTTAATTGAGGAGATCGGACAATGATACCCTATACTCCGACAGCAAATCTTCAAACAACCACGGACCATCCTTTTTGTATGTCTTAATGTTCAATATTTTTAATCGCCCAACTGCCAACCCCATGGGATGTGTCCTTCTTGAGTCCTTCCCGGTAGGCTAGCACAACCCTCAAATCC
>JASFMR010000059.1:0-23281 GCA_050117475.1 Balneolaceae bacterium
TAAAATAGTTTAATGTTGAATTAAATATATGCACAAATTTTACCCCGCCCAATTGAAATTTTCTATCTGTCTTATAGATAGAAAGTAAAAAATGGATAGGGATTGTTAATGCTCAATAGCTTGCGGCCGCCCGGCTCCAAGTCCTACAAAAAGTTTCACTGCTACCAACACTGCCAGGAAAAGCAATGGAACAAGCCACGCATTTGTGATATCGTGCAAAGCACCGAAAAGAGTGGGTCCGATAGCGGCAAGCAAATAGCCTATCGATTGGGCCATGCCTGAAAGTTCTGTTGCAGTTTGCGAATCCGGGGCACGCAGAACAATAAACAGGAGGGAGAGTCCAAAACTGCCACCTAATGCCAAGCCAATCAAAGATGCCCAAAGTCCCGGTAGAAATGCGTTGGGAAGCATTAGTCCGATCAAACTTACAATTTCACAGGTCATTAATATCCAGACAAGACCTCTTTGATCAGTCTGCCGTTCTGCCCAGGTAGGGATAAATATGGTACCGAGAACACCCATTCCCTGTGAAAGCGAGAGCATCCATCCGGCAGTATTCGCATCCAGTCCTCGACTTTGCAGGATTTCCGGCAGCCAAGCTAATATCACATAAAAAGCAAGGGATTGTAAGCCCATAAAAACAGCTACCTGCCAGGCAACTTTTGAACGCCCGAGCTCTTTCAGGGCCTTCCAAAAGCTTCTATTATGCTCGGGCATGGTCAGGGATTTAAGTTGAGGCAGCCAGATTGCTAATGCCAATAAAGAAAGCCCGGCCCATGCACCCAGCGATCCTCGCCACCCCCAGTCGAGATCATGCGCCAGAGGGACGCTAACCCCGGCAGCCAGTGTAGCGCCAATTCCCAGCATGCTGGAGTAAAGGCTCGTCATAATGCCCGTATGGTTCGGGAAATCACGCTTAACCAGGCTGGGAAGTAATACATTGCCAAATGCAATGGCGATACCCAGCAGCAGAGTGCCGCTAAAGAGCATCATATTGCCGGGGATGATTCTGACCAGAAGGCCGGCGGTTAGCAATATCATCGACAATGCAAGGGTGCCTTCTATTCCAAGACGTTTGGTGAAAAGAGGGGTAAGGGTAGAGACAAATCCGAAAGCCAGCAAGGGCAGGGTGGTGAGCAATCCCAGCATGGTGTTCGAAAGACCGGTTGATTCGCGGATGGTACTTACCAGGGGTCCCACTCCCGCCAAAGCCGGTCTCAGGTTGATAGAAATTAACATAATCCCTGTAACAAGGAGGATGTTCTTAAAACGGCTATTTTGTTCAAACGGTGAAGGCACAGCCATCAGCGGTCTCAACTTTCAGAGTTATTGACACAAATTTTTAAGCGAGCAAAAGATACAAAACTCTCTACGGGAATATGAGTATTCTATCTTAATTTTTTATTTCACACAAAATAAGAAGATAATGAACACTAATTATACAGGTTAAGTTATAAGAACTTAATTACAATCGAACAGAATATTATGAAGCAAATAATGAACACGGCAAACGGCGGATACAACGTTTTAAAGGTTCAGGAAGTTCCGCGGTTGGTCCCCAAGGCTTCTGAACTTGTCATCAATGTTAAAGCTTCGGGACTTAATTTTGCTGATATACTGGCTCGAAAAGGGCAATATCCGGATGGGCCGGATAAACCGTGCGTGATGGGGTATGAAGTTTCAGGAGTTGTGACTGAGGTCGGTGATCGGGTCGATGAAAAATGGATCGGGAAGGAGGTAATTGCGTTTACTCGTTTTAATGGTCAGGCCGAACAGGTTGCTGTAGTGCCTTCACAGGTATTTGAAAAGCCCAATTCTTTAACCTTTGAAGAGGCGGCTGCTATCCCGGTTAATTATATGACTGCATACTTGTTGCTGGTGGTTATGGGATCACTTCAATCGGAAGAGTCAGTCCTTATCCATAATGTCGGGGGGGGCGTCGGTATTGCTGCTTTGGATATCGCAAAACATGTAGGTGCCACCACATATGGGACAGCCAGCAGGCATAAGCATAATTTTTTAATCGAACGGGGATTGGATCATGCCATTGACTACCGCAATAAGGATTGGTACAAGGAGCTTATGAAAATGACTGATGGGAAAGGGGTAGAGCTGATAGCAGATCCGCTGGGTGGGAAAGAGTGGAAACGAAGTTATAGGGCTTTGCGAGCTACAGGCCGGTTGGGAATGTTTGGCATCTCATCTGCAAATGAAGGGACCGAAGGAGGAATCAGGGGAATGTGGAGTATGTTGAAAACAGTGTTGCAGATGCCCTTTTATCATCCCTTATCGTTGCTCGACAAAAATCGCGGGGTATTTGGTGTAAATCTCGGTCATCTGTGGCATGAGCCCGAAAAGGCAAAGGTATGGCTCAGTCGGGTGCTGGAAGGGGTGGAAGAGGGATGGATAATCCCCCACGTAGATCAGACGTTTAGTTTTGATGAAGTTGCCGAGGCTCATCGTTATATTGAGGAGCGGAAAAATATTGGCAAGGTTATTCTAGTCCCTTAGGGTTAATCCGGTTGTTATGAACATTGTATATGTTGATATGGATAATGTATTGGTGGATTTTCCCGCCGGTGCCGAGCAATTATCCGATAAGATAAAAGCAGAATATGAGGGAGAGTTGGATGAGATTCCAAATTTCTTTCGGGATCTGCCACCAGTTGATGGGGCTATTGAAGCCTTTCATCAGCTGTGTCGTTACTATGATGTTTATATTTTGTCTACGGCTCCCTGGAACAATTCCTCTGCATGGTCCGATAAACTGCTCTGGGTGAAACAGCATTTGCCTGAAGCAGGATACAAGCGGCTTATCCTGAGTCACCGGAAACATTTAAATAATGGCGACTATCTTATTGATGACCGGAAAACAAACGGGGCTGCGGAGTTTAGCGGGGAGCATATACAATTTGGAAAAGAGCCGTTTCTCGACTGGGAGTCTGTCTTGGATTATCTTATTAAGGATAACAGCAGGTAAGGTGGTTTTCATACCTGATTCAATTACTCAGGATTTCCAAAAAAATGAGCTTTAAATAATTTGCTTTCAGGCATATTTCTATGGGAAGGTTCGTTGCTCAAAAAAGAAATTATTTGATCAAAAATGGCAGTCATCTCTTCTTTTGAAATATCTTTCCGGGCTATACTGAATCCGTAAATTTTATGTGAGCTCAAAAATACTGAAACGCGGTATTTATGGTTAAACTCCCGATCCAGTGAAACGGTAAACTGCCTGTACTCAAAATCATAGATTCTTTTCCCGGGAGCAATGTTTGATTGTTTTTCTATTGCCCGAATTTGTTTAACCACATTTTCAATTTCAATGGATTTTTCGGGATTACTGGTATTATTGCTCGATTTCCGGGTGAACCCGAGAATTGTGAATATTTTATCAAACATGGATGGGGATTAAATTTAAACAGCTTATTTTCATTTTTTCGACACAGTCTAAATAAGTTTATTAGGAAAGGCTAAAATGTTAAGTAATTTAATATTATTTTTCCTTCACACGAAAAAAGTGGCTAGGTTGGCATTGTTCTTATGGGATTCTAAATAAATTTTGTGGAATATATATGAGGGGATAGGTATGCCCATTTGTTACAAGAAAACGACACTTCTGTTTCTGACTCTTCTTTCAGCGGTAAGCTACACCGGAAGTGCGCAGGCGCAAAAACCCACTCTTAAACCGTTGTCGTATATTTATGCCGACCAAGACAAAGATGGGAATCCTGATCATTTGGGAGAAATCGTAACTGTGACCGGTATTGCAAATATGAAATCCGGGTTGTTTCATTCGAAATTTCTCCAGGCTTTTATACAAAATGACTCAGCAGGCCTGTCAATTTTCAGCCAAAATCTTTCTCAGTCATTTAGTCGAGGAGACAGCCTGATTGTTACGGGCAAAATTCAGCAATACCTGGGGTTGACGGAGCTTTATGTGATCTCTTACCGTGTAGTTAAAGGAGACAGGCTAAAGGTCCCCAGGCCGAATCCACTGTCAAAAGCGGTTGAATATCCTCTGAAATTTATAGGTACCTTGGTACATGGAAGCGGCGTTATTACCGGCAAGGGAACGACCCAAAACGGTAAATATCTGATTGTATCTATGCCGGATTCTACAAAACGGTCTGTGTTGGTATATATCTCAAATTTCCATGTACTATTCTCGGATTTTAAATTCGATGTTCTGAATGTTGGGGATGATATCTCAGTAACAGGCATAATGGGAGAGAAAAGTCCGAGCTTCCCTGATCGTGATTTGCACAAAATTTATGTAAGAACACCGGAGGATTTGGCTTATGAGGGTATTCCGCGATACTATTTATTACTGGGGTTAGGGATACTGTTCTTGGTTTCTGCTGTTGTCGCAGTCTGGATTGTCAGTTTACGCCGGGAGGTTAAAAATAAAACGGCGGAAATTCAGCAATCTTTGCATGAGAAAGAAGTATTATTGCGTGAAATCCATCACCGTGTCAAAAATAACCTGTCTATAATTTCCGGACTTATCGAACTTCAGCTGGACGGCACACAAGACGGTAAAGCCAGACAGGTGCTTAAGGACAGCCAATCGAGGATCTATTCAATGGCAATGATCCACGAAAAATTATATGAGACCGAATCTCTGTCCTCTATTCGGTTGGATACCTATCTTAGGGAGCTTGTAGAAGCTATTCACGGCACTTTCATGGAGTACAGTAATTCTGTTTCCCTCGAGTTTGACATGGATGCTGCTTCCCTGGTTATTGATAAAATTGTTCCATGCGGCCTCTTAATAAATGAACTGGTTGTAAATGCTTTTAAACATGCCTTTACAGAAAATGGAAAAGGCATCTTAAGAATTGGCCTTCAGAGAGAAAATGGCTTTGCAAGATTGACAATAGCAGATAATGGACCCGGCCTTCCCGAAGATTTTACCCTTGAGGACACCGGTTCCCTAGGCTCTATGTTGATCAGGACATTTGCCGCCCAGCTTGAGGCAAGAACGAGTATTGAAAATAGAGACGGGGCGAAATTTACTTTTACCTTTTCGATAACTTAAAAGGGGAAAAGGGGATTACCTGACATTCCTTTTATTCATTGGAAATACATTGTCCGGCTTGGGGCCGAGAACTTCGCAGTATCGAATCAGTTCATTTTTGGGAGTTCTGGCCTCTTTTAGCTGGGTTGTCTGGAAAGCTTCTTTAATCAGATCGTAGGTTTTATCACTGATAATAATAGAATTCGGTTTACTTTTACTGATGGTTTCCAGCCGGGAAGCCACATTAACAGTATTTCCAATCACCGTATATTCCATAAAGTCATCGGTACCAATATTACCGACAATAACTTCTCCACTGTTGATACCGATCCCTATATTTATTTCGCTACCCAGCTTTTCGGCATATTTTTCATTGATGGTATCCAGGGAGTTGATCATATCCAAAGCAGCAGCAATGGCATTTTCATGATTATCGATATAAGAAACCGGTGCTCCGAAAACAGCCAAGAGGCCATCGCCCATATATTTATTTACTGATCCCTTATTTTTCTTGATGGATGCAGTAACTGTTTCCCAGTAATCATTCAGGAATTCGACAACTTCGGAAGGGGGGAGTTCAGAAGTTTGAGTAGTAAAGTTTCTAATATCTGCAAAGAGAACCGAAACTACCCGAGATTCCCCCGGCTTCATCATGTCCTCTTTACTGGTTCTGAGAGCTTGAGAAACAACTTCACCGGGAACATATCGTTTAAACAAGTCCAGAATATTCTTCTGTTCTTTCTGATATTCAGCAAGTTTTTCAGAGAGCTGTTTCTTTTCAAACGTTATCTGGTGAAGCTTTAAAGCATTTTCGACAGCCATGGTTAATTTTGTGTCGGAAAATGGTGGCTGTAAAAAACGGAAGATACGATCGGTCTTATAGGCTCTTTCCAGGGACGTAGTGTCTTCTCCGTCATTCAGAATTATATTGGTGAGCCCCGGGAAATCATGCGAAACACTTTCACAGAATTGCAGCCCACTCATAGCCGGCATCTTTTGTTTGACTACAACTATATGAATCTCGTAATCGGAAAGCAGCTTGTGCGCTTGCCGGATGGATGCTGCGGTAAACACATTATACGACGAGACAAACATTTGCCTGAACCTGGCCAGGGCAGTATGGTCGTCAGACACGATTAATATGTTACCGTTATTTGTATACATGTAATCTCAAAAGAATATAGGTACAAGTGTATCGAATATAGTCAAACGACCCAATTTTAACAATTTTATGTCTCTAAACCATTGATACGGTTGTGAATACCTTCTTGAGGGCGAATAAGGCGGTTTATAGGCCGTTTGAACTATTCATTAGATCCAAAAGGTAGTCGGTTTGACGTTGTTCGACCCTTAGAATTGCCGATTCCATCCTGTCTGCCCTGATTTCTTTAAGAGCAATATGGTCTTCCTCCCGGTCCTGTTTCATCTCAATCCAGATTCGATGAAATCGGGCTGCTTGAATGGCACCTTCCAGGGCATCGGGATTGATACACTCGCGGGCCGCCAGGTAGGCGGGAGCACTTTCACTCCCCTGGCGTAATCCTACTGTGTCGGTTGCAATGGCCGTGCTTTCTGTTTTCTTATATAATTCTCTAAGTGATTCTGTATCGGCATTTAGGTTAATAGCTTCTTCGGCAAGCTCAAGAATTTTCTTCTGGATAGGTTTTATGCTCCGGTTAATCTGGTAAGTACACCAGACAGAAAACTTCCGAAGCATCAGTTTTTCGCCTTTTTTGCTCAAATATCTTAACAATGAAGTAACCTGATCGTCTTCTGCTTCTACTTGTTCACCGGTCTCACCATCAATCATAATGATTTTATGATGATCAGTATCATAAATGTAAATAAGGTCTTGCCGTTTGTTTTTCATAATCACAACATCTTTTGGATTCTGCCCTGTTAAGTTTATGATAACATATTGCTTTTCCCAACTATTCCATTCATAATGTTTGAAAAATTTTTAATAAAATATCTATCGGATGAACAATTTACCCCAAAAATCCTTCCTGTCCTTGTTCTCATGGGCTTTATATGATTGGGCAAACAGTGCTTTTTTTGCTGTCATTCAAACTTTCGTGTTCGCTACCTATTTTTTACAATCGGTTGCCCGGAATGATACTATTGGGAGTACCGAGTGGGGGAATACCATAGGGGCAGCGGGTTTGGTGATTGCGATTTGTGCTCCATTCGTAGGTGCGATAGCAGATCAGCTGGGGCGTCGTAAGCCGTGGATTGGTTGGTTTTCACTTCTCTGTGTGCTGGCAACTGCCGGGCTCTGGTTTGTCGAGCCTTCCCAGGAATTTGTCCCGCTTGCACTTATGTTGGTGTTTTTGGCTACGGTAGGCTCGGAATTTGCCATTATATTTTATAACGCTATGCTGCCTGAGCTGGCCCCCAGGGAACGGATGGGCCGTTGGTCTGGCTGGGCTTGGGGACTTGGTTACGCAGGGGGGTTGGCCTGCCTCGTTGTGGCCCTGGTTGTTTTTGTCGACGTTGAGCATCCTCCCTTTGGATTAAATAAGTCTGCCGCTGAGCACGTTCGCGCCACCTTTTTACTGGTTTCGCTATGGTATGCTTTATTTGCTATTCCCCTATTTTTGTTTTCCAATGATCGGCCCCGAACAGACTTGAATATTGGCGATGCTGTTAAGTCAGGGTGGAAGCAATTGAAGGCTTCGGTAAAGAATGTTCGTAAGTTTAAGCATATTGTTCGGTTTTTGATTGCCAGAATGATATTCATCGATGCACTTGCCACTGTTTTTGCTTTTGGTGGCATTTATGCTGCGGGGACATTCAATTTAGGCCAGGCTGACGTGCTTATGTTTGGAATTGGGCTGAATGTGACAGCCGGTATTGGGGCTGCGCTTTTTGCGTGGCTGGATGATTTGCTGGGCAGCCGTATGACGATGATTCTTTCGCTTATAGGATTAATTTTGACTACTTCAGCGGTATTGTTGGTGACGGGAATCACATGGTTCTGGGTGTTCGGCCTATTGCTTGGAATCTTCGTGGGACCGGTACAGGCGGCCAGCAGGACATATATGGCCCATGTGGCACCGGAAGATCTCCAGAATCAGATGTTTGGCCTAATGGCATTGTCAGGAAAAGTAACCGCCTTTTTAGGCCCTCTCTTGGTTGGTTGGCTCACATTTTTTGCCGATAGTCAACGGATTGGGATGAGTGTTATCGTGGTACTTTTTGTACTTGGGCTTCTGATACTTTACAAAATTCCGGATGTCAGAAATGGTCAAATTCCAGAAAAAACACCTTAAATTGAAATTTTTGCGTGTTTTTTACAGATAAAGTGCTAAATTAGGCTCCGGTTTTAAAAAAACCTGTCGAGGGAGGAAGGGCTTCCCTCTGTATTTATCAAACATCAACTTAAAGAAAAATAAAATGAGCCGATTTGACGAAATAAAAGATGTTATCACGGGAATAGAAGATGATATGATGAAATTCTACGAGAAAGGGAATAAGGCTGCCGGTACCCGTGCACGCAAAGGGCTGCAAAACCTGCGCAAGCTTGCCCAGGAAGTGCGTCTTGAAATCCAGGATATTAAGAACAACAGTTAATTCTATCCCGGGTATCTATTTTGAAAAGCCACTCTATAGTGGCTTTTTTTTATTTTAGAGTTATGCTATTTTTTCATTTAGCCTCTACAGGTAAGCTGATCTTACATTGAGAATGCTCTTGCAGCTATTCATTTATTGGGAAGCAGACAGGCCTTAAATTATGCCAAAACAAGCCGGTAGTAAATAGCCAGCGAGCTCGCTCCAAAAATAACGTGCAGCCCCAGAATCCAATAGGGAATTAACGTCCCCCAGTTGCTGCCCATGATGCCGGGCTCACTAATGGGTTTTCCTGCACCTATATAAGGGTGAGACTCGGCCAAGATTCCAAGCATAGTGCCCGTAAAAACCCCGTGTGCAAATCCCCAGAGAATTCCGGCCGGCCAGTTTATGGTGATGGCCAACCCCCTGAGTAAGGTTACATAAAGTACTCCCCAGCCCGCGCCTATGATCAGGTGTAATAGAATCCCTACGAGGTAGGCTTTCGTTTTATGTTCAATGTTTACAAAGCGAATGCCAATGAGGTAGGGAATATCGACATCCTGTCCAAACAACTTGAGCAGATAGATGAGAAGAGTTAGAATTATAGCTCCAATGAATCCTGATAATGCTGCTATTAACAGATTGACATCCATAGGACCTCCCTTTTCTCCGGCTTAAAGCCGATTTGGACTAAATTGTGAAAAATCGGATATCTGGTATCTCAACAGAAAGTATAGCTAGCTAATTCACTAAATAGCAAGGGAAAAACAGGAAATCAAATAAAATGGGGTTATTAGGCTGTGGCGGGCCTGCCAAAGGCTTTCAGTGTATCATAATGTGATTTTACCGCGATGCCAAATGTTTCGTGATAATTATATGGAATATCATGCTTTTCGGCGACTTTCCTGACAATGGGACTTATATCAGGATAGTGAATACTGCAGATCCTGGGAAAGAGGTGATGTTCGATCTGGTAGTTTAGTCCGCCTATATACCAGCACAGTAGCTTGTTGTTATGAGCGAAATCGGAAGTGGTTTCAAGCTGGTGCACCATCCATGTGTTTTCAATATTTCCCTCGGCATTTTCGGTTGGATGTTCAGTCTCCTCCACCACATGGGCCAACTGAAATATGATACCTAAAATAATTCCGGCGGTGAAGTGGACAATTAGAAATCCCAAAGCTAGTTGCCACCATGTGATCGGGAGCAGCAGATAGGGCAGAACCAGCATATACGAATAATAAAGCGCTTTGGTAATGAACAGGGTAATCCATTCTTTCACCGGATGTGTTTTGTTTTCGTAAGGACCCAGGTTTGACTTAAAGAAATATTTATAGTCCTTGATAAAAGCCCAGAATAATGTGGCAAAGCCATAGGCAAAGAAAGCTAGAATGTGCTGGATACGGTGGATGGGCATGTATTCTGCATTAGGCGAAAGCCGGATAAATTCTGCCACTTCCAGGTCCTCATCATGTTCATAGATATTCGTATATGTATGATGGATGATATTGTGAGTAATTTTCCAGATATAGCTGTTGGCTCCCAACAGATCAAAAGTATAACCCAGCAGTTGGTTCACATGTTTGTTCGAAGAGTAGGCTCCATGCAGGGCATCGTGGGATATGGAAAAACCGATTCCCGCCATGCCTATTCCCATCAAAAAGCAAAGAAACGCCATTCCCCCAATACCGAAACGGCCGCTTATGATAAGTCCATAAGCAAAGACGTAAGTTGATAACAGGATAATGGTTTTGGCAACCATTTGTCCATTGGCGTGCTTCGAGATGTTATTCTCCGAAAAATATTTTTCTACTTCCCGTTTCACTTCTGTAGAGAAATTCTTTTCCCCGTCGTTTTTAAACGAAATCCTTGTTGCACCCATACCATGTCCTTTTATTTATGTTTTAATAAAGGCCGATGCAAGAAACCAAATGAAGAGAGCAAAAAAACTATTCCGAATGCTGCTTGGAAAAGGCCTTGCTGATCGATTTTTTTAAATGACTCATTTGGATAGGCTTTACCAGGTAATCCACAAAATTGGTTTCTTTTGCCCGGGATAAATTATACTGATCGGAATTGCCTGTTATATAGATTACATGCACATCAGATTTTTTTCTGATTTCTTGCATGGCCGTTATGCCGTCGATATCATCTTTTAACTGAATGTCCATCAGAATCAAATCAGGAGAAAGGTTTAGTGCCGAGTCAATGGCATCTCTGCCTGTTATTACTTTATTAATAACATTATGACCCAGTTTCAGGATCATGCGTTCCAATACCATTGAGATGATCATATCATCTTCGACAATTAACACCTTTTTTCCCATGGACTCGTTACTCATTTCATAAATGCGGAAGCCGCTTATCCATATTTGTTAATAAGTAAGTTTGATGAGCTAATAAAGTAAATTTTCAGGACTTAACCTAAAGCAACATCCAAAATAATACTGAATATGATCATAGTTGCCAGATTAGTGTTGCACCATTCTGAGATTTGGGAATGAGCGCTTCAGTTATAATATAGCCGGAAAGAGGTATGGAAATGTAGGTATAGCAGCTGTAAAGGATTTAAAATCTTATGGCTAATGGCTGTTTATTTTGGCGGCGAATGCTTACTTTCTTGCTCGTTGAATATGAATCAACAGGTACCGCTTTAGGTCACTTATTTGAGAACCCTGGACATAGGTAATTTGTTGTACCAATCTAACTTCTATCAAATTAAATTTCGCTTTTAAATGAGCATCAACTTTGACAAAGAACGTTTTTTGCATCGTCACATTGGGCCGGATGCTGAAAGAACACGAGAAATGCTTTCAGCTGTAAATGCCGATTCGCTGGATCAGCTTATCGACGAAACAGTGCCCAGGGATATTCGCTTGAAAAAGAAGCTGGATTTGGAGGAGCCAATGAGTGAATACCGGTTTCTTGAGCAAATTCGTGGGTTGGCTTCAAAAAACGAAATTTTCGAATCCTATATCGGAATGGGCTATTATGATACCCTGACGCCTAATGTCATCGTACGAAATATCCTGGAAAATCCGGGCTGGTACACAGCCTACACACCTTACCAGGCTGAAATTGCCCAGGGCCGACTGGAAGCACTCATCAATTTTCAGACGATGGTTTCTGACCTGACGGGCAGGGAACTGGCCAACGCTTCACTGTTGGATGAGGGAACCGCTGCTGCTGAAGGGATGTCGATGCTCTATTCCATGCGGCGCGGGGCCAAACGAAAAGGTGCAAATACGTTCTTTGTTTCTGATTTATGTCATCCGCAAACGATTGATGTAGTGAAGGGCAGGGCAGAGCCATTGGGTATTAAGGTGGTTGTAGGTAATCATAATGAAATTGATGTCACGAATCCCCAGCTCTTCGGTTTGTTACTCCAATATCCCGGGACCGATGGTTCCGTTGAAGACTATTCGAGCCTGATTGATGCTGCTCATGAGCATGGAAACCAGGTCGTAGTAGCGGCCGATCTATTAAGCCTCACATTGCTCACTCCGCCCGGTGAGATGGGAGCGGATGTTGTGGTAGGTTCATCGCAGCGCTTTGGTGTGCCTATGGGATATGGGGGGCCGCATGCCGCTTATTTTGCCACACGGGAAGACTACAAGCGGAAAATCCCGGGGCGCATTATCGGCGTTACGCAGGATACCGAAGAGAATCCTGTTTACAGGATGGCCCTTCAAACCAGGGAGCAGCACATCCGGCGCGAAAAGGCGACTTCAAATATTTGCACGGCCCAGGTGTTATTGGCCGTTATTGCCGGGTTTTACGCAGCCTACCATGGTCCTCGTGGCCTGCGCAGAATTGCTGAACGCATTCACGGGCTGACAAAAGTGATGCACGAGGGGCTGAGCCGGCTGGGCTTCAATGTTGAAAACGAACGGTATTTTGATACGCTCAAAGTAGCGTTGGAAGACCCACAGCAAAAAGAGAAACTGAGGAAGGCTGCAGTTGCTCATAAAATCAATTTACGCTATTTCGAAGAAGCCGCTGTAGGCATCTCTTTTGACGAAGTTAAAGACCTCGAGAAACTAGAGGAACTGCTTGCTCTTTTTGCCTCAGTTAAAAATGTCAAAAACGAAGTGGATGTGAAGGAACTTTCCGGGAAAGTAGAAGTTGATTTTCCGGATGAGCTCACGCGGACTTCTTCTTATATGGAACATCCGGTCTTTAACCTGTACCATTCTGAGCATGAGATGCTTCGTTATATGAAACGGCTGGAAAACAAGGACCTGTCACTGGTTCACTCTATGATCTCACTTGGATCCTGTACGATGAAGCTGAATGCCACATCGGAGATGATCCCTCTTACCTGGCCCGAATTTGCCAAGTTGCATCCCTTTGCCCCTGAACAACAGGCCAGGGGATATCATCAACTTTTTGATGAGCTGGAACAGCAGCTGGCTGCGATTACCGGCTTGCCGGCAGTTTCTCTACAACCTAATTCCGGAGCGCAGGGCGAATTTTCTGGCCTTATGACTATACGAGCTTATCACAGGCATCATGGTGAAGGACACCGGAATGTAACCATTGTCCCCGATTCTGCACACGGCACCAATCCCGCAAGTGCGGTAATGGCCGGGATGGAAGTGGTGGTTACCAAATGTGATGACCATGGCAATATCGATCTTGATGATCTGCGGGAGAAAGTCAGCAGCCATAAAGATAACTTGGCGGCATTGATGGTTACCTACCCGTCCACACACGGTGTTTTTGAGCAAGATATCAAAGAGATATGCAAGGTCATTCATGACAATGGGGGGCTTGTTTATATGGACGGGGCGAATATGAATGCACAAGTGGGACTTACGAGTCCGGCCGAAATCGGTGCCGATGTATGTCACCTGAACTTGCACAAAACATTTTGTATCCCACATGGCGGCGGTGGGCCAGGGATGGGACCCATTGCAGCAACGAAAGAGCTGGAATCATTTCTCCCGGGCAATGCCGTTATCAAGACCGGCGGTGATCATGCTATTCACGGGATTGCGGCAGCTCCATGGGGAAGTGCCAGCATTCTTTCTATTTCTTATGCTTATATCAAGATGATGGGGGCTGAGGGATTGACTAAAGCATCGGAATATGCCATTCTGAGTGCAAACTATCTGAAGGATCGGCTGAAAGAGCATTATCCCATTTTGTACACCGGCAACAGCGGCCGAACGGCCCACGAATTTATTGTAGATTTACGACCGTTTAAGCAATCAGCTAATATTGAATCCATTGATGTAGCGAAGCGCTTGATGGATTATGGCTTTCACGCGCCGACCATGTCATTTCCGGTTCCGGGTACGCTTATGATAGAGCCTACGGAGAGCGAATCCAAAGAGGAGCTCGACCGCTTTTGTGAGGCTATGATGTCTATTCGAAACGAAATTCGAGAAGTGGAAAACGGTGATGCCGATCCCGAGAATAATGTGCTCAAGAACGCTCCGCATACGATGAGGGTGGCAATGTCAGAAGACTGGGGACGGCCCTATACCAGGGATAAGGCGATTTTTCCGCTGGATCATCTTCGATTCAATAAGTTCTGGCCGGCAGTCAGCCGCGTTGACGATGCTTACGGTGACCGTAACCTGATGTGCAGTTGCGTACCCATGGATGCCTATTCCGAAGGCCAGGAGCCAACGGCGGTAGATTAAGAGGCAAGGTGCATGAATAGCGGGTACGCCCACTGATAAATCAGTGGGCTCCTCCGAAGCCCGCTTGAAGCGAGCTTTTTTCTTCATGGAACCCGATTTATTGACAAGTATAAATCTCAGGTAAACAACTTTTTCTCGTTGTAATCCATCTCATGCTTTTCCAAAATCGCAGTGAACTCATCCTGGTAGGTATATTCAGCATGATACCCCTCTTGGTGTTGAATATATTTTGTCGTCGCCGGGACTAAAGACTTATTAATGCTGAAAGCACCATACCCCCGTTGCCATCTGAAGGTTTCTTTTTCGAAGAAATGTTTATTTAGCCATCTTGAGGAACTTCCTTTAATAATTTGTGCAGCTTTACTAACAGGGAACTTGGGAGGCATAGCCAGTAAAACATGTAAATGATTTGGCATTCCCCCAACAGCAAGCACTTCTAATTCGTGATCTTTCGAAGCTTTGACAATAAAAGATTTGAGTTCTTCCTCAAATTCTTTCTTTATACTTGGCGTCCTGTGTTTTGTACTAAATATTAAATGGATAAATATTTGCGAATAAGTGTTTCCCATAAATACGCTCTTGTTTTTATAGTAAGATCGTTTCAGAGGGCAATCCTTACAAGATTTTTTTAATTCACATAAATTATCGGGCGTAGAATGTCTGGTTTAAACTCATGCAATAGGATATCAAAATCGAATGTTTAGTCTAAAGGATGGTTAGTAAAGATGTAGTCTGATGATACATCATTAGGTAAATGTCATGTGTGAACTGTTAGGCATACATTATCAAATCATCCCCAACAATAATTAACGATGACTTAATGAGCTTTCAATTTTGATATCTCCCATTAGAGTACGATGAACCGGACATTTTTTAGAGATATCCAAAATTCGGTCTAATTGTTTCTCTGTTAGGTCACCCTCAACAATGAGTTCTTTTTCAATGACGTCGATTTTGCTTTTGGGATCATCACAATGCTCACAATCCTCATCGTGGCGTTTATTGTGGCGCAGTTCCATATAGACATTGCCAAGTTCCCATCCTTTGTGGTTTGCATACATTTTGACCGTCATCACCGTGCACGATCCCAGTGCCATCAGCAGGTAATCATAGGGGTCCGGCCCTTCATCTTTGCCGCCTTTGACACTGACGGCCTCGTCAGCGATCAATTCATGGTTTCCGGCATTCAAGACCGTGGTGTATTGCTCATCTTTGGGTAGGTGTACGTGTACTATCTTTTTACTGGAGGATTCTTGAGTCATAGCTAGCAGCAATTATTTAAGAATTAAATGTCTGACGATTTTAAGATGAAGAAACTTACAAAAAGAATGACTCAGAAGATGACCTCCCCAAAAACACGCCTTACAGTTCCTTAACATAAATATTACAGTCGGGCTATTCTCGCTTAATATTGATACCGTTTTTTTTGATAAAACCAAAAATATCCCATGCACAGGCGAAAAGTCGACATTGTTGTTCTTTCGGATCTTCATCTCGGCACGGTGGGATGCCATGCCGTAGAACTGGCGCAGTACCTGGGTTCTATTGAACCCCGAATCCTGGTGCTTAACGGCGATATTTTTGATATCTGGAACTTCAAAAAATATTACTGGCCGGATACGCATATGCAAGTGGTCAAATCTTTCCTGCGAATGTTGACCAACGGCACGGATATTTACTACCTGACCGGGAACCACGATGAAGTGATTCGCAAGATCTCCAGCCTGCAGCTGGGTCCGCTTTTTGTAAAAGATAAATTGGTTCTCGATCTGGATGGGGAGAAATGCTGGATCTTTCACGGTGATATATTTGATATTACCATGAAGCATACCAAGTGGATCGCCAAGATCGGGGGCAAGGGATATGATTTGCTTATTCTCTTAAACCGGGCGGTTAATTATGTGTTGGAGAAGCTGGGCAGAAATAAAATATCTTTATCCAAACGAATAAAAGAGAGTGTCAAACGAGCAGTTAAGTTCATTGACGATTTTGAAATTGCCGCCATGGACCTGGCAATACAGAACTCTTTTGACTACGTGATATGTGGTCATATCCACCAGCCTAAAATCAGGGGATATGAAAATGAAATGGGTTCGGTCATTTATATGAACTCCGGAGACTGGATCGAAAATCTTACAGCGCTGGAGTATGACGGCAAGGAATGGAGCATGTACAGATATTCTGAGGATGAATTTGTTGATAAGAAGGTTCCGGTGTTGTCTCCCAATCGTTCTAAGTTCAGAAAAACAGCGGTAATCGGATGAAGATACTTTACGGTATCCAGGGGACTGGACATGGTCATGTCAGCAGGGCACGGGAGCTGTTGCCTGAGTTGCAAAAACATGCCACAGTGGATGTCATCATGAGCGGCTACAACAGTAAATTGACTCCAGACCAAATCACGTACCGAAAGCAGGGCATCAGCCTGGCATACGACAGCAGAGGGGGCGTTTCTGTCTTTGAAACCCTTCGCAATCTCCAACCGATTCGGTTCATCAACGATGTGCGCTCTATCCCGCTGAAAGAATACAACTTGGTTATCAGCGATTATGAACCCGTTTCCGCTTGGTCGGCTAAATTGGAGGGAGTCCCCTGCATAGCGTTGAGCCACCAGGCTTCGTTTCTTTCTCCGAACACCCCGCGACCCGATCAGAAGTCCTACATGGCCGAAGCGGTACTCCAGCACTTTGCTCCCGCTCAACAGTCCATTGGGTTTCATTTCAGGCGATATGACAAATTTATTGAGCCCCCGGTCATTCGCTCTGCGGTCAGGGAGCTTACGATCGATCGGGAAAATCATATTACCGTTTACCTTCCCGCTTACCATCACCGGGTACTGAAAGGCATATTCTGTGAATTCCCCCGGGTGGATTGGCATATTTTTTCACCTTCCTGCAACCGGGCTGTGCAAGAGAAGAATCTGTGGATTCATCCCGTGAGTAACAAGCCATTTCTGGATAGCTTTGCTTCCTGCCGGGGGGTCATTTGTAATGCGGGTTTTGAGATGTGTGCGGAATCAATGTACCTCGGTAAACGGTTATTGGCCGTTCCAATTCGAAATCAATATGAGCAGCAATGTAACGCCATCGCCCTGGAACGGCTGGGGATTTTAACATTGCCGGATATCAAGGATAACGATCGAAAAATCCGGGATTGGCTGGATAACCGGGAGGTTGTAGGGCTGGATGAAATCGCCGATCCTGAAAAGATCGTTCGCCGGGTAATCGAGATTGGCTCTTCGCATAAACAATCGTCCCAAGAATCAACCTTATTAAGAACCGTATAATAATTACGGCGAATTACGGCTGCGAAAACATATTATTCAATATTATATTTTTCCTTTAGGATCCTGAGGTGATGTTTCTCATGCCCGGCTATGATATAGGCCAGTGCCCGAACCGAAACGGTGACCCCGTTGGCCGTTCCTTTCCTTAGGATTTGCTCCCCGGCAAGGCCATTGAACATGCTGATATTGGCGTTCCGAAGGGCGTCATATTCGGCGGATAGATTTTGCAGGCTTCGCTCGTCAAAGTGCCCGTTGACTACATAATCGTCCTGGTCGAAACCCGGCAACGATGTTTGATCCCCCCGGCTGATGCACATGGCCCGGTACGACATCACGCGCTCGGTATCGATGAGATGGCCGATTACTTCTTTAACGCTCCATTTTCCATCTGCATACCGGTAAGCAGCCTCCTCGGGCGACAGGCGCTGGATGAGAGCGAAAGTTTCCTGGCCCTGGCGGGTCAGGGTTTGGATGATATTGTCGGTATCCAGCAGGTCAATATAGCTCTGGTAGTATTGGTCGTACTCATCGATTTCCGGGTAATTATCGTGCCAGTTGGGAAGTGTCATGGTCGTTGATTATGCATTGCATATTTAATGAGTATTAATGTTAGGTTTTTAAAACGTCAAAAGAAATATGTCCCTGCACCTGTTTTGTTAGAAAAACAGTAGCCAATAAAAAAGGCCGGATTGCTCCGGCCCCTGATATTCAATCAGTATGTTTGTGTTAGTCATTGATTAACTTCATGTGTCTCATAATCCGCTTCAGCCGACTTGCTTCCGTCAATGAGCGTGACCTGCGTATGCGGGTAGGTTACCCCGCCGTTGGCCTCCCAGTCGGAATACCGGTTTTCAACGGTGACTTGCTTGCCCTTGGAAGGGATGAACTGTTTGTATCGCGTAATCTCAGGATAGTACGTCTTGGGATCGAGCAGCAAGGTCACATCGGAGCCGTCAACGTTGACGTTCACTTTCTCGTAGGTGTTTTTATCTACTTTCTCAGTGCCCAGGTACTGGGGATCCAGGTTGCCGCCATTGAGAGCAATGGACACAAAGCTACGGTTTAAGGTGCTTTTCAATCCTTTTGCCATTTGCGGGGGCAGGGGGCGTTGCTGTCCGCCGGCGGTCATCGTGCCCTTGCCGTCTTTGTATGATAGCTTGACATTGCCCATGGCCGTTTGAATGGTCTGTTCGATGGCGTCCGGGTAATTGACCGTCATTGTCGTTGATATCGTGCGCTTTTGTCCACCCCGGGACTGGGTGATCTTGCCGGAGACCGTCAAAGAGTTTAGATTGGTAGCCGGATCGATAACAGCATCCGTCATCTCCTTCAACAGCTTTTTGCCTTTGGCGGCATCACCCTTAACCATTTTCTTATTATTGCCGCCGGGCTGGGGAATGCTGATATCGATCGTATGGACGTCGCCGTATTTTTGCAGCTGATCCCCGATTTCATCTTTATTGCCAACCACCAGGATTTGCATTTTACCGGGATTCAAGTATTTCCGGGCCACCTGTTGCACGTCTTCTACCGTAGTTTCCTTAACGCCCTGGATATACTTTTCAAAAGCGTCTTTGGGAAGGCCCCGGTAGTCGTACGACATCTGCTGCCTGAGCACTTTATTGTAGCTGTCATAACGGAATACAGCCGAATTCAGGATCTGGTCCTTGGTGTCCTGCAGCTCTTTGTCGCTGATCGGCTCCTCCTGGAGTCGGTTGATGACATCCTCTACGGCATCGATTACCTCTGAGGTGGTGGAGCTTTTGGTTTTAACCTGCACGTAAAATACCCCCGGGTAAAAGCTGTTCATCCCGTATTGTCCGCCCGGTGAATAGGCCAGCCCCAGGTCGGTCCGAATTTTTTGCAGGATACGGCCGGAAAATCCCCCGCTGAGGACCTTGTTCATCACCTGTATCTTAGCATAATCGGGATTCGTGCGGAGCCCGCCGAGGTGCCCCATGAGCACCAGGCTTTGGTTCACATCGGACTTATTGATAAAGTTGATGGTCGGTTGGTCACTGTCTGCCACCTTGGGAAAATCAAGTTGGTTGGCGGTTCCGGCCGGGATTTCACGGAAGGCTCTTTTCAGCTTTTTCTTCATCGCGGAACTGTTGAAATCGCCGACGACCCCCACCATCATATTCTTGCCGGTAAAGCTCTTGTCATGGAAGTTGACGATATCGTCGCGGCTGATATTATTCACCGTCTCGTATTCCGTATTGCGCCCGTATACCGAATTCCGGCCATAGATCAGTCGTTTGAATTCTCGATGACCGATCTGATCGATTTGATCATTCCGGCGCGAGATGCCCGACTTGAGGTGCTTTTTGGCAAGCTCGATTTTGTCGCTGGGCAGGGCGGGATGCGCCAGCAGGTCGACGAACACCGGTAGCAATTCATCGAAATCGTTCTTCAACACATTCATATTGGCCGAGCCGCTCGTAAAGCCGATGCCGGTCTCCATGCTGGCGGCATTATCTTCCAGCAGCGTATTCAGGGAGTCGGCCGGAATATCTTCGGTGCCGCCGGAGCGGATGACCGTCCCCGTGATTGAGGCCAAGCCGGCCTTGTCGTTGGGAACCAGTACGCCGCCGGTTCGGACATTGACATTGACGTTTATCAACGGGAGTTCGTGATCTTCAATCATGAAGAATTTAATTCCGTTGCCGGTCGTAAAGGTTTCTACCTTCGGTTTCTGAAAATTGTCCAGTTCCGGGTAGGTTAGCTCATCATAGCTTTTCTGGGCCTTGGTAGCTAGGGCCGCAAAAAAGATCAGCAGGCATGTCAAACTTAGTCTCTTCATAAAAACAGTCAGCTTTTGAGTGGAAAAATGTGGTGATGTTGGATTCTTACTTAGCATTGGCAACCTCCTTGCTGGATTTGGTTACAATGCTGCCCACCGTCAGGTTATCTTCGGTCAGGTACTTTTGGGCGACCCGTTGCAAGTCATCCACCGTTACATTCTGCAGTTTCTCAAGATCCGTAAACACTTTTCGCCAGTCGCCGCGCTGGGCGTCGGTTTGTGCCAGCGTCCGTGCGATGCCTATGTTGGAATCCAGTCCGCGGATAAGATCGGCCCGGGCGTTGGTGCGGGCGCGGTCAAGCTCTTCCTGTGTTACGCCGTTTTCCTTCACGTTCTCGATTTCCTCGAGGATGGTGGACTTCAGGGTATCAACGCCTACATCGCGGTTGGGAACGGCCAGTGTTGCAAAGAGGGGCGTATACTTGGTGCCCGGGAAGCCGTTGAAAGCGGCCACCTGCAGGGCCGTCTCTTCGTTTTCAACCATCCGTTTGTAGAGGATGGATGTACGTCCCCCCGAAAGTACGCTGGCCAGCAGCTGAAGCGCCTGGAAGTCGGGGTGGCCTTCCGGCACGGTATGATAGCCCATCAGCAGGATAGGCTGTGACTGGCCCTTGATGGTAAACTCCCGCTCACCGCGCTGCTTCGGTTCTTTGGTATACACGGGCGGGGGCGCCGGCGCGGCGGGGATGTCTCCAAAATATTCTTCGGCCATCTTTTTGACCTCCTTGACATCCACATCGCCTGCTATGGCCATCGTCAGGTTGTTGGGTACATAATAGGTTTCATAGAAGGTGCGGGCGTCTTCCATAGTGGTCGCCGTGATATCCGAGTTCCACCCGATGGTGGGGTGCTGGTAGGGCGAGGCGGTGTAGGCGACGGCCAGGAACTCCTCCACCAGCCGGCCGATGGGGCTCGACTCGGTGCGCCGGCGGCGCTCTTCGCGAATGACGCTTTTTTCTTTATAGAATTCCCGGAATACGGGATGCTTGAAGCGGTCCGACTCCAGGCTGAACCAGAGCTCCAGCTTGTTCTCCGGCAGGCTGTAAAAAAACATCGTCTGGTCGGCGCCGGTCCCTGCATTGAGGCCCTGCCCGCCGCTGCGCTCGATGACCTGCGAAAACTCGTTATTCTTAACATACTGTTCTTCCTTCTTTTGAAGATCCTTGAACCGGCTCCAGAGGGCGTTCATCCTGGCGGTATCGGGCTGGGGACTGTATTTCTCGGCCAGCCACTGCTGGTAGGCCCGGTCTTCTTTTTTCAGTACCGGCTTCTCGGCTTCCCAGTTTTTGGTGCCGATATTGGGGGTGCCTTTAAAGGCCATGTGTTCAAAGATGTGGGCGATCCCCGTATGTCCCTGCGGTTCGTTGGCCGAGCCCACATTGGCATAGGTGACCATGCTGACCACCGGGGCCACCGGCCGCTTGATGACAATAAAGGTGAGCCCGTTATCGAGGGTGAATTTGGTCACTTTTTGTTCGAAATCCTGTAGTGACTGGGCGTTGGCGGAATGGCACAACAGCCCGGCTCCCAGCAGCAAAAGGCCGAGAGCGGAAAAAACACGTCGTAGCATCTTATCTCCTTGTTTATTTTTAGTGGTAAATTTTAGGCTGTATGATCGAAGAAATTGGCCAGAATCTCAATAAATAAACGGATGAGACTTGATGGGGCTATCTTGATAGCCCAGGCTGAAGTGAGCTAAAAACCAAGGGTTAGCAAGGAATGGACATGGTGCGTCCACTAATGTGCTGGATATACCATATTTAATTATTTTGTATTTCAGTTGATTTTATTTTGAATAAATAAGCTCGAACAGTGCGAATTATTGGAATGAGTAAATCCCTAAAATTTAATTCTAAAAAAATTATCCTTTTTTAACAGGATTTTTAGTAAAATTAATGAGAGATATTGATTTATCAACAGGAATTTTAAAATACCAAATATGGAACATCAAGAGGGCAAATCGGGACAAGATTTAGCAAAAGCACTAAAGGATGGAACCTTACAAGCACATAGAACAAATTTATTGGGAATGGTAGACCAATCTAAATCAAAAGATCACATTCGATTTACAATAAATAATTGTGATGATTGGATAGAAGTCCCTATCGATTTAATTGATTCTTGGGAGCTGAAAGGCCATAGGAGATGTCGTGATCACGATCATCCAATTGTTAGTTTGGACTTAAAAGCTCCTACTAAATCGGTAGAAAAAATGTACTTTGATCTTATTTGTCAGCTTTCTAATTCTTTATCCTCAATAGATAAATTTCAAAATGGGTACACTAGACCAATACCGAAACTGATGGCTAGACGTCGACCTGGTGGCTCTCCGGGATACGATCTTAATTGCCATGAAGATTGTGCCGGTAAATATTTTGATTGTTTAAATAGGGGAACACCCCGATGGTTATGCGAAGCATCATATCAGATATGCGATATGGTTTGTGATTCTTATCAATTTCCAACTGAAGAGGTTAGATGGTAAAAATTAATGAGCGCTTAGAAATATAGGCCATATGAATAAATATTGAGGATATTACTAAAAGAATCATGGCCATATAACGACATTGCGCATAAGCTGCAGGCGCCAACATTTTGAATTAATTAGAAAATGAAAGGTTAACTAATAAATAGGGAGCGGGCAAGGATAGGCGAGGCAGCCAAAATCGACAAGTGCTTGGTGAAGCTGGTCACTATAAATGCCGGTATCTTCGATGCATATCAAGGTGTGGTCCGAATCACACTGGTGCTGAGTTAACTATTGCTCCTGTTGGGAACCATATTTTAGTAGACTTTAAGAGACATGATTAGCCATGTGTATATATTACGACGCCCACTGTGTTAAGCATTACATATATGCTTGAGCAATTTTCCAAACATGTAACATATTGGAATAGATTTATTTAGCAACCTAACGACCTTGCGCATAACCTGCAGGCGCCAAAGTGTTGAAATTATTTACAAATGACAGG
>JASFMR010000060.1:0-22706 GCA_050117475.1 Balneolaceae bacterium
TTATACCCCAACTTAACCAAGGCCTTTTCCACTTCTTCCTTGGAATAGGCCTCCTGCTCCCCGGTAACCGGCTTTTTGGAGCCCCGTTTTACTTTGTATTGGAAGGTCTGCTTCTTGTCAATGGACTGAACTTTAAATCCATTTTTACGAGAAAGTTTATCCACCCGCTTTTGGGCCTCCTTTTTGCTGTCGGCCTCAAACTCGGTTTGAATCATTTTTCCTCGGGCGGATACGGCTTTGAGTCTAAATTCGGGCATAGCAATCAATTTAATTAAAGCTAATAACGTAGCTTGAGAATTTTTTGTCTCGATACCAGGTATTAAAAATCATAATTTCTTATAAATCATACCTTGATTCCAAAACCTGGGATACAAAGTATAATCATGATATTTTTGGAAAAATTGTTGCTGTCTTTCATTCAAATGCGGTATTTGAGAAGCAACTTCATAACCAATAAATAATGAATTACCCAATAATAAAAGAATCAATGCTGTTATCAGTACTGATTTTTTTTCCCTTGAAATAAATAACTGTTTTGAAGAATTAAGAAAATATTCTCCTATCATCCAGCCACCAACAAGTGTAAATAATAATTGGCTTAATGACGAATTAAAAATACCTGAGACCATTGAATGCATTAAAGCAGCGGAAAATGAGGCAGTTAAAGCTATCCTCAAAATAGTCTCATTACCTTCCTCTTCATTTTCAACTATTTTCTGGCTTTGTTTTATAAACTTGTAAAAACCATATGTGACTAGACTAACTAATATAACTACAGCAGGAATTCCCCACTCTGCAGCTGATTGGAGAATAAAATTATGGGGCGTTGACCACGGGGGGTGAATTCCCATATATGAAAAATGCATAGGCCCTAACCCCAAAAAAGGATGTGCAACAATCTGTTTAAGTGCAAACAGCCAAACCGCGATCCTACCGCTATCCCCAAAACGGGTTAAAATCTCTCGTGCCCCAAAGTTCGGAATTAAAAAGAATATTAAATATAAAAACAGTCCCGTTGCGACCGTTGAAAGATAAATCTTGTTAAATTCTAAGGTCTTTCTTTTAAATAATGCTATCACAAATAAAAGACTCAAAGCCGAAGCTAACATTGTCCCGCGTGCATCCGCGGCAAATACCAGCATCCACCACGAGCTAATAAAAAATAATAAAAAGTACCTGAATCCGGGGATCAACTTTTCCCTGAAGTAGAGATAGGAAAAAACCAGCAAGGGCAAAGTCCATGTTTGGATATGATTAAAAAAACGTACATGCGAAAAACCCAGGTAAGCATCGGGGTTTAATAGTTGCCCATGCAAAAAATATTGTACTTTATGCTGTTGAGGCCATACGGTCCAATGGTCATTTAATATTCCTGAAATATAGTCGGCATAAACACGAAAACAATACATCATGCAAAGAGCAAAAATGCTCATTGCAATTATCTTTATATAATGAGCAGGATCCTGCAAATATAAATAAGAAGCTAAAAGAAGCAACTCCGTGAGCAAAACATACCAACCTACTTGTAATAATGCCCATCCTTGAAAATGAGCAATGAGGGAGGAAAATATTAAGAGAGCAAAAAAAATATAAAATGCGATTTTAAACTTTTCACCAAAACCAATTAACTGATATTCATGGATTAGGACAAAAAATAAAAAGGAAGACAGTAACAAGATCCCGGTTTGAACAATCTTTTTTTGATCAAAAAAAGTAAATCCCGAAATGGAAACACTTGTCGCTATTACTATAGCAGCAAGAACCACATAATAAATTGACCAATATAATCTTACCTTTTTCATGCAAATCGCTATAAAAAAAGCCCCCATATTTTCATATGAGGACTTTAAATTTAGATACCTCTAAATAATAAATATTAATAACTCAGATTATCTGGCTCGATTGTAGCTGTGAAAGTATCGTCAGAAGATCCAGAAGTTCCCTCTGTATAATTTGGGCTACTAGCAGGATCAGCTGTTATTACAATTGATCCAGTAGAACCACTACCAAGCTTATATGTTCCATTTTCGTTATAAGCAATAGTATTATCTGAAGCATCGATCGTTCCGCCAAAAGCAAGATCATCGAATGTCATACCGGTAAAATCTTTTCCACCGCCACCAAGCATTGTTGGCTTCATGTAATAACCCTGAGCAGAAGCAGCAATAGAAGCTAAATCTTGACGAACCGCATCCATATTAGCACTGTCTGCAGCACTTGAGAATGTGTTAATAGCTACAACCGTCGCGATACCCACGATGATTGTTACGAGAATTACAAGGAGTAATTGTTGTTGTCCCATGGTTGTTTACCTATTTGTTAGATGATTGATTATTAGTTACATCGTTTTTGAAAAGCTCGAGTACCCCGATAACTTTTCCTTTCTTTCGTTCACTAATTAAGAGTCTACGTAAGAAAATTTGTTACAGATTTTTTTGTCTATCCCAACATTAACTGATTGCTCAGAATCCTACAAGTTAATTTTTCTTAAACTGGATTGTGTTTTCTTAATACAAATATTAGGCGGCTCCCGAAGAAAATGCAAATTAAATATTAAAATTTTCTAATATTTCTTTTTATTTCCTATTATTTGCTCTCTTAGGAGCTATTGAAGCGTTTTAATAGATCTTACATACGCTTTAACTGTGTCCTGCTTTTTTATCAACTATGAAAGTAAAAAATTTGAGGTCCTATTTTTCAGAGATTAGAATAATCAAATTTTAATCTTGTCTCGCTCCCTATATAATAGTTGCAACTCGGGGGCCTGACTGTTAAGATTAATCAAATGTTAATTTTTTTAAATATTCGTAACATCGTTGGTTACTTTGTCTCCTATTAAGGGATATCAGTCAATCGAAAATCATCTACCAAATCTACAGTGCAATGAAAAATCGTCTTTTTACGCTGGCTTTACTCGGGATTCTTTCAGCCTTTTTTATTCAATCATGCAGTTCAGGCAATGACACGGTGATTATTGCCGGGCAGGTTATCGAGCAAAATACGGGCAATGCCATTAAAGGGGCCATTGTCGAACTAACCCAACCGGCCGATTTGCACCAAATCGCTACCACCGATTCGTCGGGTAATTTTTCTTTTGATGTCAACCCAAATGGAGAAACCGTTAATGTGACATTGGAAGTTTCAAAAGAAAGTTATCAATCGACAACTACCAGTTTTAAACTGGCCCCGGGTAATGATGTCGACAACCTTACGCTGAAATTGCAATCCAGCGATGGAGGGGGCGGTAACACAGGCGGTGGCGAAAGTGTGGGCGGTGAACCGGCAGGGCCCGCTTCCATCATCCTGCAGGGAATTTCCAACCAAGCTATCAATATTGCGGAGACGGGCGATCAAGTCAGTACCGCGTTTACCTTCCAGGTTCAGGATTCGGCGGGAAGAGCTCTAAACAGTGATGGAGCTGTAGATGTTAGTTTCAGTATCTTATCGGGTCCCGGCGGCGGCGAAGAAATCATCCCCCAAAAAGCGACAACCAATTCGCAGGGACAAGCGACAACATCACTCTTTAGCGGGAATGTTGCCGGCCCTGTCAAAGTTCAGGCCAAGGTCGTGCGATCTGATATCGGTATTACCATTAAATCTTCCCCGGTACTGGTTGCCATTCATGGCGGCTTCCCGGATCCCAACCATTTTAGTATTGCACCGACGAAGTACAATTTTGAAGGGTATAGTTTTAACGGAGTGCGTGATGCCATTACGGTCATTGTTGGCGATAAATTTTCCAATCCGGTAAAACCGGGTACCGTTGTCTACTTTAGCTCTACGGGTGGCGTTATCCAGGGATCGGGAGAGACAAATGATGACGGCGAGGTAACGGTAGACCTGATATCCGGCGACCCCCGTCCTACTGACAATATCAGTGGTAGCGGAGGCCGGTCGGGTTATTCAACCGTGACAGCATCCACCGTAGATGAAAATGACAATCGTATTTCGAAAAGTATCAACATTGTTTTCTCAACTACGAATGCCCTAATAAGTGGGACGTGCCAGACGTCTTGCGTTGATCAAACGACCTTTGATCTTCAGCCCAATGGAGGAGCCAGCCTTACCTATACTGTGACCGATCTGAACGGCAATCCGATGGCAGCCGGCACCCAGATAGCCATTGAGGCGGGACAAGGCATCGAGGTTACCGGCGATACCGACTTTACCCTGGGGAACCACTTATTCCCCGGCCCCGGAGCTACAGATTTCAATTTTTCCATTCGAGATACCGACGATCAATCCAATGACCCTGCTGACTTAACGCTTAAAATATCGGTTACTACTCCTTCGGGTAATACGACTACCTATAGTCAATTGTCGGGTACACGACGTAAGACACCATTCTAGACCTTTCTATTATAGCATCAAGGCCTGTCGGCGTTTATTCCCCGACAGGTCTTTTTTTATTCTATTGCATTTTCTATAAACATATCACATTCCTTATATTCCGTTCTAATCATTCAGAACATATTCTTTACGGATGGAAGCACCCTATACCCCCGAAAAATATGATGAAAAACTCGACAAGATTAACTGGGTCAGCGGTCTCCCCTTTGTGCTGCTTCACCTATCCTGCTTTCTAATATTTTGGGCCGGCTTTAGCTGGGTTGCACTTCTCGCCCTGCTTGCCAGTTACCTGGTTCGCATGTTTGGTATTACTGCAGGATTTCATCGTTATTTTTCGCACAGAACATTCAAGACCACTCGCATTTTCCAGTTTTTTCTAGCCTTTTTGGGCACAGCCAGCGCGCAAAAAGGGCCGCTCTGGTGGGCCGCCCATCACCGGCATCATCATAAGCATTCCGATACTGAAAAAGATGTCCACTCTCCGGTCAAACGCAGCTTTTGGTGGTCGCATGTTGGATGGATTTTAAGCAATCGATTCAAGGCCACAAATGTTACGATGGTCAAAGACCTGGTAAAATACCCGGAACTCAAATTTCTGAACGACTACCACCTTTTACCACCTATTGCACTTGCGGGCGCTACTTACGGAACAGGAGCCCTGCTTGACTATTATTTTCCCTTTTTGGGTACTTCGGGATTTCAATTCCTTGTTTACGGTTTTATCGTCAGCACTGTTTTACTTTATCACGGAACTTTTACCGTTAATTCCCTGGCGCATGTGTTCGGCAAACGCCGCTTCGAGACAAAAGACGACAGCCGCAACAACTGGTTCATCTCACTCATTACCCTGGGAGAAGGCTGGCATAACAATCACCATCGGTTCCCCTCTTCCGAGCGGCAAGGTTTTTACTGGTGGGAATTTGATGTATCGCACTATATGCTGAAAGTACTTTCCTGGTGCCGCATAGTGTGGGATTTACGAGTGCCCCCAAATCGCGTATACGCTGAAGCGAACGTATTTAAGCGACCTCCGGATGTCATTAACCATCCTCAAAAACGATAAAGCATTAATGGTAGCATTACCTCCTGTTTTTTATATTCCCTTCAAACAAATTCTGACTCTGACTTAACACTATGGAAATTGAGAACCGAGACAGCGATTTCAAAAACGTATCTTTCAACGATTCGTCTTTCCAAAAACTAGTGGATCACCTGGTCCGGGGAAAAGATGTCAAGGGACATCATCTTTGCCTGTTTCTTGGATTATATGAACCTAATAAAAAAGTCGCTTTGCAACAGCTGGCATCAAAACTGGGTCGTGAATTTAGAGTCATTAATACCGAAGAAATCGTTTCTAAAATAGAATCTGAAACGTTCAAAAACCTGGATAACCTCTTTGATAGCCTGGATCAATCGGAGGTCATACTCTATTTTGAAAATGGAGATAAACTTTGCGGTGCCTATACCGGCTACTCTCATTCGCGGGTTAAGTATGCCACCCCACAGGAACGGTACTTCATGGACAAAGTGAAAGACTTTCAAGGACTGGTAATTGTTGACATAAGTGAGTTTACCGACGCCGATACGACGCTCCGTCGCGCGGCTCAGTCAATCGTAACTTTTACCCTGCCCAACTCCTTGCTGAAACGTTTTTTCTGGCATCTCAAGCATTATTCATTTAATGGATACGATATCAAAACCAAGCGTCCCGAGGCTTACGGGGAAACCGGCTGAAAATAGTCCAGCAACCTCCCTGTCATTCCGAACATAGACTTGCCCCCCCAATCCCTCTACAATTTCAGGGTTTATCAGCTTTGGCTACCTTTTTTATTCCTGGGGAATGATTATGACGCAAGCCTTTAACGGTGCCGGCGACACGATGACCCCTACCTATCTTAACCTGGTATGCTTCTGGATTATTGAAATCCCTATAGCATGGTTCCTGGCAATGGTCTTTAACCTACATGAAGGAGGCGTCTTCTGGGCTATTGTAATTGCAGAGTCCATGCTTGGAATACTGGGTATATTTATATTCAAACAAGGCAGATGGAAACAACAGATAGTTTAAAAGGAGCCGTTGGAAACTCACACAATTTAACCTGCAACTTGTAACCATATCCCCTATCTTCGATATATTATGCGAAAACCGTTAAAACCTCTTCCTACGGACTGTTGCGGCTCGGGATGCTCCAGATGTGTTTATGAAATATATGAGGAACATCTGGCCAAATATAAAGAATGGAAAAAGGAACAGGAGGAAAACGAAGAGGCACAGACAGAATCCGAAACTTAGATTTATTTTACAGTTTTATGGCTATTAAAGTGAAGTTAGATACCAGCGGAAGACGCGGTAAAACCGTAACGATGATTTCCAATATCCAACATAATCCACAGGTTATCGAAGATTTAGAGAAAAAGCTCAAAAAACATTGTGGCGCCGGTGGTACCAGTTATGCTAAAACCATAGAAATTCAGGGCAATCATGTTGAGAAGGTTCGTAAATTTCTGGAAAAAGAAGGTCATCAGGTTGCATAGAAATATCTTGCCGGCAGATTAATCAAATCCTAAACAATTATACACAATGAACTTGAACATATCTGATAAAGAGTATCGAGAAATACTTGAGCACATTGAAAGCGATGACAGTCCGGTTGGCATTGATGCAGGTAAAACGCATGTCTATATTCTGCACAAGCTGATAAACATTGAGAAGCGTCTTGAGGCCCTTGAAATGAAATTTTTCGAAGAAGAAGAGTAAAATATGCAAAAGCCTCACCCGGCCGCTGGTCCTGCAACCGGGTGAATACACCGATACTATCCATATCCAGGAGCCCATACTGCTGCTCTAAATAGGCGCTACTACTAAATTAGTTTGCAGCCCTTTTTATCCACCGGGTGACGATCCTAGTCAACCGGTGGCTCCTTGCCCTTTTTATACACCGGGTGGCAAAGCCCAATCAACCGGTGCAGGGGTATCAATAATCAAACACATTTTACAAAGAAACTTTGCTTTCACGTTTGGGATCCAAGTCATACAACGATGAAACGGTAGCCTGGACCGTTTTGTACCAGTCATTTCCGTATTTATCGTTGATCTCATAGAAATCAGAAAAATCCGGCTTACGGATTTTCATTTTCCACTCCTGATTCTTGGCTTTATATACGGGATCAACATGAAGAAGCTGATGAAAAAGAACCATCTCGCGCGTCTTCTGGTCCAGCATGTCCCACATTTCACCTGAGATTTCGATTAGGTAATTATTCCCGGAATAATACTGTACTTCCCTTGAAGCTTTCACGCATTTTGCCGCCTTATATTTTGAAAGATTGGGATAGACCAAAAAATACCCGATTGCTGCGGGACCAAAATCCAGGTTTTCCCGCTCAATAACGATCTTAGCAATTTCTTCAACTTCGGGGGATTCCATCAGCTGCTTATTACTGTGGCTGACCGTGTCACCGGCTTTAAGAAAATCATTGTCTTTCATGTAGTGTATTCGCTTTGTAATTCGAAATTCTTTAGGGCCGAAAGGTATCATTATCCCCAGACCTTTTCATCTCCTGTGTAAATATTTTCGATAAAAAAAGATTAGGCCTGACGGTGCTAATTCGATAATATCCGTCTCAAATAGTTAATCTGCCCCAGATGATAATTCAGGTGTCCATATAAATGAAGAAGAAATTCTCTGGTGGAATAATCAAACGGAATGCTCATGGGATATTCTTCAATCAACATTTGATCATCCATCTTGTTAAATATACTGTTCATTGTTTTAGATAATTTCTTGATATCACCTATTAGTTCTTCTTTAGACATATAAGAAGGCTGAAATTCTTTTTCACGTTGCCGTATATATCCTGTCTTTCCTAATCCTTTGCCGATAAAATGATTGAGGTTCCCAACTAAATGCTGAGCTAATACGCCACAGCTGTTTGTTACTCCCTCCCTGCTTTCCCAAAGCACCTCCTCAGGAATAGCCTCAATATTTTCAATAAGTCTTTTAAGATCACGCTCAAAAAGTGATTGTAAATTCTCTACAAGAGTTTTCATAACCGACAAATTTGGAATTAAATACAAAAATATTTCTTCTATTCATCCATCTGGCAATTAGGACAGTAATAGATCTTGCGTCCTCCAGTCTTTTCTTCTTTAATGAAAGAACCGCATTTGTGGCATCGATTACCGGTCCTTTTATACACAAAATGGCGATATTCCCGGCGCTTTGCATTTTCACGTTTTAAAGCATCCACAACCGAAGGGTCATTTGTAATCCCCCCCGTTTTATACGACCTTCGCGATAATGTTACCGAAGCTTGTGCCAGGGCCTCTTTCTGCTCATCTGAATATTGTTTCAATTTAAGATGAGGATCCACTTTGGCATAAAACATAATTTCACTGCGAAGATAATTACCAATACCGCTGATAAATCCCTGGTCAAGCAACAGGGTGGTCAACTTCCTATTCTGAAATTCATCAGAATTAAACTGACCAAGGATATCTGCATATGAGGTATCCGGATGCAATACATCAGGGCCTAAATTTTTTATATAGGAGTGCCCATCAATTTTATCCTTTTGCAGAATCTCAATCTCGGAAGCAGAATACAAATAAGCGGAATGCTGATCGTTATGCAGGGCAACCCGCAGCGACCTATTCGTATCTGGTTCAATCCCATTATTACTGAGCATCCATTTCCCATACAACTGATTGTGACTATACATTACCAAATCATTGTCAAAGAATGTGACAATCGCTTTTCCGCGGGCTTCCACCCTGCTAACCCTTTCCCCTTTCAACTTTGTTTCGTATTCCTTTAATTCATCAAAAGCAAAATACAGGTTCGTAATTGTCTTATCTTTCAGAGCTTGGTTAAGTGAATCTGCGGTTCTCCAAATTTCGGGTCCTTCAGGCATATGCTTAATTTTCTCTTTAAAATTTTCACTCAATGTACAACTATTAATGCATAATCGTTCGGAGATTTTCATGATCAGATCCACGCTGGCCATTGCAGCCGGATACATTTCAATCGCATTTCTCAACGCATTTTCCCATGCCGTTACCTCCCTGTATTTTAGAAATGAGCTATCGCTAACAGGTATTACAAACTTGCCCTCTCCGGGCTGGGGATACGCTTTTACTGCCCTACAATTCCTATTTGGCCTGTTTGCAGGCCTGTTAACATCAAGTATTGTGAAGACGGAGGGAATGATTGAAATTTGGGCACTTATCCTGCTGATCGTGGCAGCGGGATACATTGATTATTCGATACTCAGCAACAGTGAACCTTTATGGTTCTTAATTATTTCCCCAGTGTTAAAAGCCGGTGGGATTTACCTTGGATTTGTAATCAAACAGAAGCAAATGCCCGCCTAATCAGACCATATGCAAGTTAATGCTTATGGATTTATTTTCTGACTATTGTCCTTGCCTGCTTAAACCAAGTTATCAATTTCATCAGGGTGTTTGCTGCGCCATTCGCAAAGCTGATTCAAAACTTTTTGTCGCACTTCCCTCGACAGCGGCGTAATATCATTTTTCCCCAATCCTTCTATAGCGACAGGATCGAGAATTTTTAATTTAATATGTTTGGCTTCTCCAAATTTCCAGCTACGCTTCGGAAGTGTATTCTGTGTTCCATCAATAACCATGGGCAAGATTGGGACCTGCTCCTTAATAGCCAGCTCAAACGCTCCCTTGGTGAAGGCATTTAACTTGCCGTTTCTCGACCGGGTTCCTTCAGGGAAGAAGATGACCGAACACCGACGGTTCAGATAATAACGAGCTTGTTCAAATGTAGACTTCTTTCGGTCAGGAGCTCGTCTGTCCACACAAATATCTCCCGCTAATTTCATCATCCATCCCACAACGGGTATATCAAAAAGCTCTTTTTTGGCAACCCATTTCATCTCCCAGGGTAAATTTGAGATTAAGGGGATATCAGCTTGGGAAAGGTGGTTGCATATAATAATATATGGAGCACGGTCATCAATATCTGTGCGTCCGGAAATCTTAATCTTCCAATTGGGATTTATTTTAGTGATGGCCTTGCCAAGCATACGAAAAACCCTTCCTGTACGGTAATGACTCGGATCAAAATCAGTAAGGCGGACAACAGCTAACAAGGGAAGCCACAAAACGATTAGCAGCGCTACTGCCACCCAGATAAGTACTGATTTTATAGTTGCAAACATACTACTTCATTCTAAATGAATAATTAAGACGAAATATACCCTGTCCCAGTTTCGCTGCAAAATTAATTTACTACTTTTGAAATCGTCTTATTCCTTATTTCTGAGTGAATCATTCAATGTCCATCTTAAAATAGGCCTGTCAGAATCCAACCGGTTATGACCTGAACTTCCGTCCAGTTTGTAAATGGCGACTTGGTATAAATCCGGAACCATGGGCAGGGGAAGGCGTATATGAGGGTCTCCTTTTTTGCCGGGCTGCATATATAGCTTCCCAAAGCCAATTTCTTTTATGACCCGGCCCCTTTCATCTAGCAATTGAAGCCGATAAAGTCCTTCCTTTGCTGTTCCAACCTTATAGAACTGATCTTTAAGCTCAACATCAACGACCCGTAAATTAGCCCCCTCTAAGGTTAAGGTCAGCCATAAAGTCCTGTGGTTTGTGTGTGAATTGCTACAGGTTACAAATGACACCGCAACGAACAGCAATAAAAGGAATTTTTGCTTATTCATCTCCAATAATCTGATCTGCGGACTTTAAAACTTAGGAAGAAAGCTTTTGATAATACCCCAAACACCTTTTGCAGGCTTTAAAGACCTGCGATTACGAGCAACCGCCTTTTCAATAATTTCGGGCTGATAAATATCTTCCTCTTTCTCGACAAGGTGATTGGGAATACGTCCTCTCCTTCCCGACCGTCCCGACCGTCCCGACCGATGATTATTCTCATGGTTATTTGATTTTTTATGCCGGGTCGATTTTTTATTCCCGCGAGATTTCTTTCCTTTCCCCTTGGATTTGGGAGCCCCGTTTCGATTGTTAGATTTTGAGGACTTTTGTTTTTTCTTTCTCGATGATGGCCGTTCAGGTTTCTTCGCAGATTTTTTATTCTCTGTTAAATCATCCTGTTTCTTTGGCTTAGGCTCCTGCTTGTTCTCTGTTTTCCCAGGGTATTCTTTAATCGTAAGCTGGTCTCCTACAGCTTTTTTGATAGCATAAAAGTACTTTTTCTCCTTGTTGCTCACAAAGGTGATAGCTGTTCCCTCCTTGTCATACCGCCCGGTTCGCCCAATCCGGTGGATATAATCTTCCGGATTATTAGGAACATCAAAGTTCACAATCAAAGAGACGTCATCAATATCAATGCCTCGGGAAAGCACATCGGTAGCCACCATAACCGGGTGGGTTTTATTCTTAAAAAGCCGGAGAGCCTCGTTTCGCTCCTCTTGATCCCGGTCGCCATGCATGCTCACTGCACTCACATTACGCTTTTTGAGCATTCTTTCCAGTTGATCCGTTCCCCTTTTAGTAGCCGTAAAAATGATTGCCGTCTTATATTTATTCTCATCGAAAAGCTGTTCAAACAACTCCAGTTTCTTCTTGGGATGAACAAAGTATACTTGCTGGTCGACACTGTCGGCGGGCTTAGACACCTCAATTTCAACTTCAGCGGGATTATCTTTCATGACCCGGTTAACAACTTCCTGGATTTCATCAGCCATCGTCGCAGAAAACAACATTGTTTGTCGCTTTTCCGGTAACTGTTTAACGATCTTCATGACATCCGGCAGAAATCCCATATCCAGCATACGATCTGCTTCATCCAAGACTAAATAGTTCAAATGCTTGAAATCGATATCCAAAACCTTCATCTGGTCAATAAGGCGTCCGGGGGTGGCGACCAGAACATCTACTCCCGCTCGGATTGCTTTAACCTGCGTCCCGTAATCACTCCCACCGGTGACAGTAGCAGACGTTATGCCAGTGTGATATCCCAAAGCAAATATTTGTTCTTCAATTTGCTGGGCTAATTCCCTCGTCGGGGAAAGAATCAGTGCCTGTGTTTGCCCGGTTTTGTTTGAAAGAATTTTTTGTAGGATAGGAATTACAAATGCGCCCGTCTTGCCCGTTCCCGTTTGGGCGGCCCCAATAACATCTTTCTCATCTAAAATTAAAGGTATGCACTTTTCTTGTATCGGCGTTGGCTCTTCGTAACGCAGATCTTTCAACCCCGACATTAGTTCGGGGCTTAACTTAAACTTCTCGAAACTCAAAAATATCTTTGATTAATTAAAATTAGTGATGTGCTAAATAAACGAATACCCAATAAGATACGATTTTCTGACCAAATCCTTTAACATTGTCCTTAAATTTTTTATAGGACCAAAAAATGAATAAATTCGGCATCTAATTAACAATTTTAAAATCTAGTTATTCAAATGATTTCAATGAAATTTACTACTCGAACCTTCTGCTCTATCTTAGCAGGTGCATTACTCTTTGTAGGGTGCAAACAAAATTCCGGTTCCAGTTCAGGAAAAGTAGAACTTGAATCTACCATCGATAGTGTCAGTTACAGCATGGGTTATCAAAATGGAAAGTTTTTAAAACAGCGCAGTATGACGGATATCAATCCGGATATTCTTAAGGCCGGCCTTGAAGCTTCACTTAAGGAACAAGACCCTCAGCTTTCGGAAGCCCAGATGCAGCAGGTTGTTCAACGGTATTCTGTTCAGGCACGACAAAAAGCCCAGGAACAACGAATGAAAGACGCGAAAGAAAATCAGCAAAAAGGCGAAGATTTTCTCTCCGAAAATAAAGATAAAGAAGGAGTGACTACCACCGCCAGCGGCCTTCAGTATAAAGTATTAAAGGAGGGTACCGGCATCTCCCCCGATTCAACTGATACGGTACGCGTCAATTATAAGGGGACCCTGTTAGACGGGACTGTTTTCGACAGCTCTTATGACCGCGGTGAACCCGTTGAATTTCCATTGAACAGGGTGATATCGGGATGGACAGAAGGCCTGCAGTTGATGAAGGAAGGCGCAAAGTACAAATTCTGGATTCCCGGGGAACTGGCTTATGGTGATAACCCACCGCCACGCAGCCCTATCGGCCCAAATGAAACCCTTGTTTTTGAAGTTGAGTTGCTTAAAGTGAATCCAAAAGATTCCGGAAACAAATAGCTGTTAATATATATTCTTTTCAAAATCCTGGCTGGATGCAATCCGGTCAGGATTTTTCTTTTAACCCCAACCTGATCATCTCAAAGAGTTCCCGCTTGTCTATATTGAACCGGCTATTATAGTCCCTGACGCTTCGTTCTATGACTTCACAAGCTTCTTGCCTGCCATATATATCCGTGATCTCACATTCCTTCCGATCATCACCAAATGGCATTTCTTTGTAGGTCAAAAAATAATGGGACAATCGGTCAATCATATGTTTGGGCACTTCAGATATATCCTTCATTTCTCCAAATGAAGCATCTCCTTTCAATACGGCAATGATTTTGTCATCGGCTTCATCCCCATCAATCATTCGCAGCCCGCCAACCGGAATCGCATCTAATATCAAGTTCCCGTGGGGAATATTCCGTTCTGTTATGACGCAAATATCCAGCGGGTCATTGTCTCCTTTAATAGATGATCGCCCTGTTTTTTCCATGCAGTATTTGCCTACCCTGTCGGCGCATAATGTTTGGGGAATAAAACCGTAGGGCAATGGGCAAATATTTGAAAAACGCTGCGGACGATCTACTTTAAGATATCCACTCTCCTTGTCGAGTTCGTATTTCATAGTATCACCGGGTACAATCTCAATGAACACCTTAACTTTCCCCGGAGCTGTTTCTCCAATATCAATCCCATGCCACGGATGGGGTTTGGAGAATAGCTTTGTCAACTTGAGAAAACGGTAGATTTGATCTCTTTCCATAAGACAAAATTATAAAATGATTATTTCTCTCAAAAGCATCCGGATAGTGCACTGACCCGACAACTGATATCAACTTTCTATTTATGTCTTGGTTTTATCAAAGTAAGAATTTTAATCGGGTCACATCCACAAAATAACAGATTTTGTAGCTGATTGCATTTCTTATACCTCAAGATCCACTATAAAATATTCGCTAAAAAATGAGATCGTCTAAGCAATTTTGAATAGCCATAAACAGTCAAAGGTAGGATAAAAATAAAAGGAGCCGGAATTCAACCGGCTCCTTTTTGTACGTTGGCTTTTCGGGGTACAAATCAATGGTTACAATAGGTAACCAGGGATCAGTATGTTCAATCATTCATACTCAGATACTGCAACTTTTGTTCCAGCTTTTTTAAATTTTTTTGTAGATATTATAACGAGTGGGACAAAGCGATTATTGAGTATTTGGAAAGGATTTTTCTGTGCCCCAAAGTTTCTCACGCAGGCCGGAAGAACGTATTAATTTATTCTCAATACCCTTTTTTATAATCGATTCTTTTCCCAGAATAGTTATACTTTTTCGTGCACGCGTAACAGCAGTGTAAAACAATTCCCTGGTAAGAATTTTCGATGGTGTGTTGGGCAGAATAATTAGTAAGTTATCAAATTCTGACCCCTGGCTTTTGTGTACTGTCAGGGCATACGCTCTGCTGTGGTCCGGCAAGCGGCTGGGCACAAATCCCCTGACTATATCATCAGCCATAAAATAAACCTTTAACCGTCCCTCCCGGTCCGGCAGACAAATACCCGTATCCCCATTATGGAGTCGCTGGGCATAATCATTTTTATTTATGATTACCGGTTTACCCGGGTACCATTGCTGATATTTAGGAATCAGGTGCTCCCGCCTAAGCATACTTTCAACAAGATTATTTAAACTCTCTACCCCCCATGGGCCTCTGCGATGAGCCGCAAGAATTCGGAAATTATTAAATGACTCTATTGCCTCTTCCAATGTTTTATTCTGGCGGACCTCCTCAAAATAATGTACGGCATACTTTCTAAGTAAACGTTCGAGTTCCGCTTGGCTGTCAACCGGCGACAAGCCTACTCCTTTGAATTCAGGAGCTTTTAAAATTTTCAACACACGGTCAGAATCCCCCTGGTTTATGCTATCGGCAAGTTGACCGATGCTGCTTGAAGAATCAAACCGGTAACTTTTGACAAGCAACGTTATATTATCAGTCAAAGGTTTAGGATTATCAATTATAGATGTCTCACTGACTGTTATTCCCTGTTCTCTAAACCAAGCCATCGCCCCCTTCGAAAAATAGTTCTGTTCCAAATCGCAAATATCTCCCAAAACCGCACCTGCCTCCACAGAGGCCAATTGGTCCTTATCTCCCAGCATTATAAGTTGTGTATCCTCTAGTAGTGCTTGTAGCAATTTACACATCAAAGCCTGGTCGACCATTGAAGCTTCATCCAAAACCACAACATTGTAGGGGGCCGGATTTTCCTCATCGTATTTAAAAGAAGAAGTATTTCTTCGTGCTCCCAAAAGCTGATGGATAGTCATCGTTTCTTCAGGAATTGCATCTCTGATTGAATCCGAAACACAGATCTCAATTTTTGATGATAAGATGGCGTCCTTTAAACGAGCGGCTGCTTTACCCGTCGGTGCCGCCAGGGCAATTTTCATATTACCGTTATTTGATTCAGCCTGTTCTAAAAGCAGTGCCAATATTTTAACCACAGTAGATGTCTTCCCGGTACCGGGTCCCCCCGAAATAACTGACAATTTCTTTTTAACAGCGTTTGCAGCTGCAACTTGTTGCCAATCTATTCCCTCGCTCAAAGGAAACAGCCGCGCCAGACCCTCTTTCAAAACCTCATGATTAATAGACAGGTTCTCCTTTCGGCTTCGGACAAGTAACTGTTCAGCCAACATCTTTTCATAGTACCATAGCTTATGCAAATAGAGCCTGTATGAATTATCTAGTATCAGAGGTTTAAAATCTCCGGGCCCTCCAACAAAGTCACACTCGGATATTTCTTGCTGCCATCTCTTTAAATCCGGCGCTTTAATCTTTAAATCATGCCTAACCGATTCATCAAAAATGGGCTGGCCTGCATATTTCTCAATATCTAAGCAAACGTCACCCCGTCGATACAAATAGCTGAGTAATACGGCAGCTAATAGTACGTCTTCAGAGGCATATTCATGCTGTCTTTTTAAAAGATGATATAAAGACAAATCAATATCCTGAATGATGCCTTCAGACCTTAAGAAAGATAAATTTTTCACCAAGTCAGTCTTCATAGGTTCCCTCACTGATGTATTTATCCAATCTCCTGACTGTTGAAAAATCAGGTTTGTCAAAAAAGATACCTTCCCGTCCTTCCCAGTTGATGCCCCTTAAGAAAAGGTAAAAGACGCCCCCAAAATGTTGGTCATAGGAGTAACCGGGCATTCTATTTTTCAAAAATCGATGAAGTGCAATAATATAGATGTGATATTGAAGATCATACGAAGCCTCACGCATTTCCATTTTAAGGCTCGCTGGCTTGTAATCATTGCAGGCAGCTCCCAGAAAGTTTGTCTTATAATCCAGAAGATAAAATTTATCTTTATACCGAAACGTAAGATCAATAAACCCTTTTAAAAATCCAGATTGTGTACCGCTGTTCAGTTGTAGTTCCGATTCGTCCTGATCACGAATAATAGCTAATAATTCTTTGGATTCGATTTTCTCACTTTGATAATAAAATTCCAGCTCTGATTTGAAGTGGGGGTTCGTCAATGCAGAAAGTTTTAACGTTTTATCAGCCTCCAATAAGGGAATGTCAACTATTGTTCGTACCATCTCGGAAACCACTTTTGTCCAATTTGGACCAATACCGTATTTGGCCAGATTCTCTTCTACAACTGCTTCAATATCATTAAGGTCACTAAAATTGATTTCCTCAAATATCTTGTGAATACATGTTCCGGGCTGTGGTCCCTTTGGGAAAGTGAAGATCGTCATTTCATCGCCCTGTCTTGATTCCTCCCGATAGGCTATGTCCAGATATTGATCATAATCGGGAACATCAGGGTCTTCATCCATCCAGCTGGTTAAAGAGGAAAAACTTGAAATACGGTAACTAGGCGACAAAGGTGTGGGCCGTTCAAAGCTGCGACAAGAAAAGGATGACCTACCCACCCCATTCAACAAATCAAGCTGGTCACCGGAGGGTGATTCTTTTTTCATAGAAAATATCTCCGGTTTGTTCTCACAAAGAAGCTGGATTTTTTTATAAACTTCTGTACCTCCCTGGGCTTTGTAACTGCCCGAAATGGTCTGTTCAAGTAAATCAAAAACGCGTTCCTGCCCCATAAAAAGGCACGCCAACGGAGAAAATTCGGTTTTGTTGGCATAGGTCCATGACATATAACAACATAGTTCGGCACGAGTAATCCCCACGTACGCCAATCGAAGGCTTTCCGCCAGTTCCTCGCGGGCCTTCAGTAACCGGTGACGGTTTCGCTGGTCAACCTCTTTTCCATTGAGATCCAGATATGTGATATCAAAATCATTGGGATCATGAAAAGTAAGGGGTTGCCCGTTATTCTTTAACTCTGGCCCATGCCATAAAAACGGACAAAATACAATCGGGTATTCAAGTCCTTTGCTGCGATGCATAGTCACAATTTTTACCAACTCTTCATCACTTTCGAGGCGTAACTGCTCTTCATCCTGTTGTCGGCGATCTTCTTTTCGCTTTCGTGCCAGCCATTTGATCAATCCCCTGGTACCTCCTTTCCTATGTTGGTCTTCATGCTGTAACAATTCCCCTAGATGTAATAGATTCGTCAATTTTCGCTCACCGTCGGGATACTGAATAATATGTTCCGAGATCTTGGCCTTTTTTAACATCACTCGAAACATGGCCGAAAACCCCTGATTCAGCCAACGCTTATGCCAATCGGCGAATTGATCTAATATACCAACCCAACGCTGTTCATTTTCTTCTACTTCCAGTAATTCGATTGCAGAAAAATTAATCATTGGAAGTGCCAGGGCCGATTTAATAAGTGATTCGTTCGAAGGTTCTGCCACGGCTTTCAACAATATTTCCAGTTGTCGCGCTTCCTCACTGTCAAATACGCTTTCCTGACTATATTGAACACTTTTAACACCTCGTTCCCGCAAAGCCTTACTCATTAGTCCCGCCTGATAGTGTGATCGAACCAAGACGGCAATATCTTTTGCCTGCACCGGCTTTGAACCTATGCGAATTTGATTCCTTTTTCCGCCCTGAATCAATCGCCAAATCTCGTATGCTGAATCGGCAGCTGCTTTTTCCTGGCCGTCTGCTTTATTCCTTATACCATCGCCGTGTGTTTCCAGACATCGAAAACGGATAGGTGATATTCGTTTGCCACTTTCGGTCAAATATTCGTATTCATCCAACTTTTTCCCGGGTTTAACCCCTTCAAAAGGGATATCTTCCAAAATAAATGGATTTGGGTGCTGCCCGAACAATTCATTGATCCCTGCTATTAACCCGGGAGTGGATCGAAAGTTTCGCCCCAAGCCAAAAACCTTGTTCTCGTCGGCATCTTTTTTTGCCCGGATATAGGAAAACACATCGGCTCCTCGAAAGCTGTAAATAGACTGTTTGGGATCACCAATCATAAACAGCGCGCACGACTCATCATTCTGCTTGTAGATACGCCGGAAAATATCGTATTGATTCGGATCGGTATCCTGGAACTCATCCACTAGGGCAAGCGGGTATTTTTGCCTCATACTTTTAGCAAGGGAATCGCCATATTTATGATCAAATAAAGCCGTACGCAATTGCAATAATAAATCATCAAACGAAAGTACTTGCAGTTCTTCTTTTTTCTGCTGCAACTCTTGTCTTACATACAGCAATAGCTCTTTCTTGAATACCGTTTCATATTGGCGTACAAATTCAGCAACCTCTGCATACTTATCCGCTAAAACAAAGAATGGATGATGAGGTGCTTCAAGCCCCTTCTTTTCACTCTTCTTCGTCAGACTGTCATTCAAGAATGTTTGCCTGAATTTTTTATACTGATCAAATAGTTCAAAAGGCGGATCCTCCAAACCCAAAAACGAATCCAGATCCTGAATCCAGCCGTCCAGATTTCTCTTCTGATATATTCGCCCATCAAGCTGATTGGCCCTGACCATAGAACGAATCTGCTCCCCCTCGGTTTTCCAGTATCGCTTCATCTCTGAATATATCCTTCGCAACTCAGACAGACGATCATAAATGTCTTCTTTAACAAGGGTATCTTCCGGTAAAATTTGCAAATGCGGCTGTCCCACATAAGGGCCCAGCGTTGAAGCCAGTTGATCAGGGGTATATCCTTTTTGTACCAAAAACTGTAACAGGGGACGTTTTAAAGAATCCTGAGAAGCCTCTGAAACCCAGTTTCGCCAGTAATCATCTACGGCTTCCAATACAAGTTCTGAATCATCCCCTATCATTTCAGCTCCATACATCGCACGACTCTTAAAGGCCTGTTCTTGCAACGACTGGTAACAAAATCCATGGATGGTATAGATTGCGGCCTCATCAAATGAGCGGACAGCCTCCTCTAGCTTACTAATTGCTTTCTGACGATTTGTTACATGCCCCAGTAATGCATTCAGAAACTGATCATCCGTATCCGCAGAATTCGTTTCCAGGGCCCGGACTGATTCTCTGACTCGTCTTAACAGGCGATCTTTTAATTCTTTTGTAGCTGCTTCAGTATAGGTCACCACCAAGATCTGGTTTACCGTCAAGCTAAGCTCAATCAGCGCACGAATGTACAGGGAGGTGATATTGTACGTCTTACCCGTTCCGGCGCTTGCTTCCACCAGATTAATACCGGTGAAGGAAATATCAAAGGGATTGAGTGGCCTCATCCGACCTCCTCACCTTGATTCAATACGTCAAAGAAAGGCCCCCAAAAATCAATAGCTGTTTCCTTAAACAAGTTGCTATCAAGTGGATTTTCGGCACCAAGCAGCAGCTTGTTATATGGATCTTCACACTCCCCGGAATAACCGTAGTCCCGTATCCATTTAGCGGAAGCCTTTTTAAATCCGTACTCAGGATCTTTATGCCGATAACATACCTCATGAGCAAATTCGAAAGAGGTTTCCGGGAAAAAGTAGGTATTTTTCTTTAGCCCCTTCCAATATAAACCCAGCAACCTTTCCAATACAGGCTCGACATTATCGAGTGGAGAAAGGCACTGTTCTCCCAATTGTGATTTATCCTTATTCCAGATGAAGTATCTGCTATAGCCGCCTTGACCGGGCCTCACAAGTTGGAAAATGAGGTGCTCTATCCATGTTTCAATCATATCTTTGGGACGCATGCTGCCAAAGCGATATTTAATCCGGGCCGTCTCGAAAATATTTGCCAACTTTCCGACTATGCGAAACCCATTAATATCAAAGTCAATTTCGCGATCTTCCAATGGCTGTTGATCCAGTTGCTGACTAATAGCACGCCCAAATTCCCGTACTTCCTGGGCCTTCACCCGATATGCTTGCTCCCCGACCCATCCCTCCGGTATCATATCGCGTTTTTTAAGAATCTGCCTGTAAGAATCAAGCGGTTTATTCTTTAAGTACCTATTTAACAATTCCTGCCCTACCTTATAACTGTCTAAACTATCGAGTTCAAAAGGTTCGCGATCTTCCGTAATCACATTATCTTGACCCATGTAGATGCCCAGACGCTTTTGAAAAAGAAATTTTGCAGGGTGTTGAAAAAAGGAAACAAAGTCCCTGACCAATACCGTCTTCCACTCTTCATCGGGATCCGGCAACTCCTCTATCATAAAGTTTTTCGGATTTGGGCCACCCCTTGAAAGCTGTCGGCTGATATTCTTCTGTGTTTCCGAATAGCTAAAGTATTTTTCGCCTTTGAAATATTCCGGACTAAAGGCCTGCAGCCGGTGCCTGGTAACCAATTCTTCAGATTTGACCCCATAGTATTCTTCCAAATAATCGATAAACTCCCTCAAAATCACAGAAGGGGGGAAATCTTTGTCCTGCCGATCACTCTGCCCCACAAAGCTAAAATATAAGTGTGAATTAGTGGAAATCAGTGATTCTAAAAATAAATAACGATCATCCTGAGATCCGTTTGGATCACCCGCCTGGGGTTCCAAATGCATCAGGTCAAATTCGATTGGGAGTTTTACCTGCGGAAAAGAACCATCGTTCATCCCTATCATTCCGAGTACTTTAAAGGGAATGTTGCGCATCGGAACAAATGAGCTAAAGGTAATCCCACGCCCTATGCGGCCTCCACCGGTACTATGCTTTTCGAGTTGTTCTTCCAACCATGCAGCAACAATGTTAAACGGTACTTTATCATCACAACCGCTTATTTTTGCATATTCCTTTAATTGCTCCAGTGTGTTGCTGATGGTGGATAATTCTCTAAAATAGTGCCTGCTGTCGGGTATAAAATTTTCGGTCACGTTTGATAGAATCTTTACCCATTCTCTTACCGTTTTGAGATCCTGAATGGCCTTGTTCAATGCAAAGAGTTCATTCATCATCCGGGTAAAAGTGCCGACCAACAGCGCGTCATCAGAATTTTCTATTTCGTTATAGGGAAAAATATCCTCATATAAACAATCATCCTCAGTTTTCATGGCATAACCCAACACCATGCGATCGAGTCCTGATATCCATGTATAACTTTTACCGGGCGGCATGTTTAATGCTTTTTTAAAATCCCCATCAATTCCCCATCGTATTCTGTTATCACGTATCCATCTTTCCAGGCGGTTAAGCCTATCATCGTTGATATCAAAGGCGTCCTGGATGGGGCTTGTATCCAGTAAATCCAGCACATCAGTCACTTTAAAACGACTTTGACAAAGGCTGAGGATTTTTAAGAATGTTTGTATCGCCGGTTTTGTACCCATAATGCCACGATCCGCAATAGAATAGGGAAGTTCCGGTTGCCCCTCATCGGCCGTTCCGAAAACAGCCTCGATCATTGGGATATATGTCTCAATATCCGGGGTCACAATCAAAATATCATCCGGCATTATAGAAGAATTCTCGTCCAGCACTGCCAACAATTGGTTATAAAGTACTTCCACTTCCCTCCTGGGGCTGTGACAGGCATGCACTTGTATGGAAGAATCACCTTTGATCGTGCCTGTCTTTTGGGGCGCACGGTCTTGCTGAAGATCAAGTTTAAGTCTGTTGAATAATGATGCCTCTTGCGTAACTAGGTTTTCTGAGGTGATCCTTTCCACGGAGCAACTTATTCCCGGGTTCTCACGGATATATCGATTTAATGCCGCCGTGAATGTCGTCCCCTGTTTTCCCAACGATTTTACCATAGGATTAGTGAAGGCTTCGGGGTCGCTCACATCCGGATCTATCGTTAAATGATAAAAATTGATATCAATAAGGCCAGATAA
>JASFMR010000061.1:0-22085 GCA_050117475.1 Balneolaceae bacterium
GTCTTGACCTTCCCTTTTTCAGGATTCTTAACAAAAATAAGCAACAGTCTTCTTTTATCAGACATACATCAAAAGCTTTACATAGATAATTTCTTATTCTAAAACTAGAAAAAAACGGGGATTAATGGATTTTTAACCCCTATATATATTATTCTTTTATCCCATAACTATTTAAGAGGCAAATCATTCGGCAGATATTTTAAGTGCATTATGGTTGGAACTTTTTCCCTATCTATACCTTTAAAGACCACGTGTTGCAAAAAGTTCTTACTTAATAAATCACAATTAACTGCAATTATATATATGAAAAAGTTACTGACGGTAACACTATTCTCACTCTTTTTAACTATTTCATTCAACTCACTCAGCCAAGCCCAACAAGCCGATAAAAATTTGGGAATCGGTATAATGGTCGGGGAGCCTACAGGCTTAACACTCAAATCATGGACCAGCAGTCAAAATGCCCTTGATGTAGGCCTTGCCTGGTCACTGGGCCGATACGACGCCATAAATTTACAGGCAGATTACCTGTGGCACAACTATAATGTATTCAATGAAGTTGACTCCGGAACACTGCCCTTTTATTACGGGATAGGCGGGCGGGTGATACTTGCAGAAAATGATGCAGTTATCGGTGCCCGTGTGCCGGTGGGTATAAACTATCTATTTGAAGATTCGCCGGTAGGACTGTTTTTGGAGGTGGCTCCCATCCTCAATGTAGCACCCGCAACCGATTTTGATATTGACGGCTCTTTGGGCGTCCGTTTTTACTTATAACCAAAAATTTCTCTTATAGTAATTAACGGGGGATGCCTTTATGCATCCCCTTTGTTGTTAACAATTTTGCGTGATGCCCAAGCTGTTAATTGAACCGACAGTTAAAGAATCATTTCTTTCCCTTCTCTTGCCAGCTGTATAGATTCGAATTCTTTTTTAAAATTATGCCGGAGATGTTTATCCAGCTCTCTCAGCTTATCGTCATCGGAGTCCGGGTCGTGGTGCGTGATAAATAAATGCCTGACATTGCAGCGACTGGCAAAATCGACGACTGCTTCCCAGGCTGAATGCCCCCACCCTCTTTTATCCTCATACATTTCAAGATCATATTGACCGTCGTGGATCAACACATCGGCGTCCGAAATAAATTTTTTGAACCTGGAATAGAACCAAGTACCTTTTTTTTCATCCCTGGGATTTAACTCGTTGTCGGGACAGAAGACAATTTGTTTTCCGTGTACATGAATCTTATAAACGGCAGTATTTATGGGATGATTAGCCAACATGAATTCCACTTCGTACCCTTCATAACCTCTTTTCTCAGGTTGCTGCGTAACATATATCAGGTTGGCGTCGATCATCTCAAGAGTAACCGGGAAAAAAGTTTCGCTAAGATGTCCCGACAGAATATCTTTACATCCGCCATCCCCTTGGGCCGGCATATGAATTTGAAAATGATTTTTGGCCCCATATATCGGTTTAAAGAAAGGAAAACCCTGAATATGATCCCAATGTGGATGGGTAATAAAAATTCGTCCGCTGACGCTCTTCTCTTTCCGAACCAGTTCGTTACCCAAATTTCGAATACCGGTTCCGCTATCTAAAATAAGGATTTCATCCGAACCCGGAATACGGATCTGCATACAAGTGGTATTGCCTCCATATTCCATATTTTCTCTATTAGCACACGGCGTGGACCCACGTACTCCCCAAAAAATTATGGCAACCTGATCATCATTTTTTCCCATCCGGAAAGCTCGTCGCTGATTTGATGTACCCGAAAGATTAAAATCCCAACAATTTTTAACGGCTATTTTATAACCTCAACCTGTACATATTTTTAATTGCTGTAAAAATATGGGAAGCAAGCAGAAAAACAAATTTGAGTATAATTACTCGTCAGAAGCTGTTCGTATATCATCCATCTTTTCCGTAAGCGAATCCATCTTTTGCTGCTTGGCCTCAAGCTCCTGTTCGACCTCTTCAATTTTACTTTCTACTTCATCAAGCAGACTATTTCCACCGCTGGTAGGTTTAAAATACGTTTTCTTCTCCTTGTATTGGAGGACTTCTTTTTCAAGATCACGCACTTCCTTTTTTACTTTTTTAAACTCTTTGCGCAGCTTTTGTATTTTACTACGGTCTTGCGGGTCCAAATCAGCTTTTGCCAACTCTTGATCAAACTTATCGCCGGACTTAGCTGCCCGGAAGCGATCATAAATTACATCGCAAGCCTCTCGATACTGTTTCCACATCTTATTTTTGTGCTTAATAGGTACATACCCGGCATCTTTGAATCTTTCCTGTAGTCCCTTTGCAATTTCAACTGCTTCAATGGGATCTTCATGTTGCCCCAACTCGCGAAGCTTTTCCAATATCTCCTGCTTCTCTTTGAGATTGTCTTTGCGTTCTTCTTTGACTTCCTTGAAATGTTCACGTCGCCGATCATAAAATTCATCCATCGCCCCTTTAAAACGTTTCCAGATCTTATTGGATTTTTTCCGAGACACGGGACCAATCTTTTTCCACTGGTCCATCAGGCTCTGCATCTTGGAATGGCCTTTGTCAAAGTCATTGGTATCCTTTATAGCATTTGCTTGATCAATCAACTCTAATTTCTGCTGATAATGCTCCTCTTCTTGTTTGTGAATTTTTTCCTGATTTTCTGACTTGCGCTTGTTAAAGGCATCCGTGGCAGCCTTAAACCGTCCCCAAAGCTCATCCTCAAGTCGCTGTGGTAGATTACCCGCTTTTTTCCAGCGGCGATGCAACTTGTTTATCTTTCGAGCCGCAGATGCAATATCCTCTTCCTCAAGCAATGCTTCGGCCTCATTGATAATTTTCTCTTTTTTGTGAGAAAATTTATCAACCTTGCTCTGATGATCCTTGTCATATTTATATTTACGGTCGTAATACTCATCCTGGGCATTTTTGTAGCGATCCCAAACCTGGTTGGACTTTTCTTTCGGCACACGCCCGATTTTCTTCCACTGCTTCGTCAAATCCTCAAACTTCTCATCGATCTCTTTCCAACCGGTCGTGGTATGATCAATAGATTGAGCCACTTTCTCCATCTTCTCAAGCACTACAAGCTTGAGCATTAAATTATCTTCCTCCTTCTGACGTTGCTGGACAAGACGATCCACTTTATGATCATTAAAAATATCCAACAGTTCTTCAAACCGCTTATCAAGATCCCCGCCCTTGCCGGAAGGCAGAAGTCCAATATTGTGCCACTGTCGTTTCATTTGGCTGATGCGCCGGGAAGCAGTCCACGTTTCATTAGCAACAATACCCTCAAACTCTTCTAAAAGCTTCTTTTTCGTTTCAAGGTTTTCCTGCTTCTGTTTATTAAGCTCCTCGTAATGCTCTTTTTTACGTTGCTGGAAATTTTCAACAGCCTTGTTAAACTTCTGAAATAATTTTTTGACCTCTTCTGAATCCGTTTCCGGCCCTTCCGACCACTGATGGCTTAAATTATTCAGCTCCGTGGACACATAAGGCCAGTCAGTCTGTTTAGCAAGGTCCTCGGCCTTTTTCACAATATCCCTGTAATAGGTAACAGGATCCTCTTCCGATCCTTCCGTTGACCTATTCTCCTCTTCCGTCTCGGCGGCTTCTTCAATTTCTTCAGACCGAGATTCCATACGTTCTTCAGATGATTCGGATACCCCTTCTTCCGCTTTTTCTTGAGCCTCAGCGGGCTTTTCCTCTGGGACTTCCTCTGCTTCGGCTTCCGCCACTATTTCATCCTGTTCATCTTCTGTTTCGGTATCACCGTCATCAGCTTCTGATTGTACAGCCATGTTTTCCTCGGAGGAGGATTTGCTTTTTTTCAATTGATCAAGCAACCTGCCCCGGTCACCGATAACCGTTGTATTTAAAACTTCATTTTTTACCTCATCCAAAACCTCATCATTGACGTTCTCACCAGCCAGTGTCTCTTCCACTCTCGACTCCAACTCCGAAAAAGCATTCTGCAGCTCGGAAATCTTTTCCCCGACTTTTTCCCTGCTAACTTCACAGAGTTTTTCAGGATCCCCTTGCAGACCTTCCTTCAAAAAAAGCTCATTATTTTCTGTTAAAAATACGTATTCATCCTCGTATATATACTTGGATGTCTTTTTGTTATCTTCCGTCATCGTTTTCACAGGAACCTCTATTCTAGCGCTTGGTGATTCAGATTTCAGCTTATTTAATAGCTAGTGAGTTTAATTAAGATAATATTTCTGTGGAACTTATTACAATTTGTCATTGAATAACCTTGCCGAAAGATCGCCTTTTCAGAGTCGGCTAAAAAGCCCTTAAAAAGTAGTTATAAACTGTAATAACAGCGATTAACCTATTTCCTGGAAAAGGTGGACATCCCGCTGTGGAAAGGGAAATGATATATTTTCTTCATCAAAACGTTCTTTAATGCGCTTAGTAATTGCAAACCTGAGCGGCCATACATTGGAAGTTTCGGTCCATGGCCGAACGAGAATAGCCACAGCGCTATCCCCAAGACTACTTACGGCAATAAGCGGTTCGGGCTCAGACAGGACGCGTTCATCGGCATCCAATACTTCCTTTACAATTGTCATTGCCTTATCCATATCATCGTCGTAAGCAATGCCAAACTCCATATCTACACGGCGGGTATCATTACGGGAATAATTCCGAATTTCGTTTCCCCATACCTTCGAATTGGGCATCGTAATGCCAACATTATCAAAGGTATGCATCTCAGTTACAAACAACCCGATTTCATCAACCACTCCCGAAGTACTCCCGATATCAACAGTGTCACCAACATTAAAGGGGCGCAGTATAAGAAGCATCATACCAGAGGCAATATTACTCAGGGTCCCCTGCAGGGCTAAGCCGATAGCCAAACCGATCGTTCCCAAAACCGCAATTAAGCTGGCCGTTTCTACCCCGAACTGATTTAACACTGCTAAAACAGTAACTGCAATAATGAGTATCCTTACAATTTTGGCAATAAGCGGCGTTATCGTATCATCAAATCGTTTTGAGCGCTGCAATGATCGCTCTACTTTTTTGCTCGACCAATTTGCCACCAGCAGCCCTATGATCAAAATAGCTATAGCGCCAATGATGCTAAGCCCATACTCAACAAATATCGGTTTTAACTGGCTGGCTAATGAATTAAACTGATCCATCGATATCCCCCTTTTTATAAATTAAAAAAGAAGGCAGCATCAACTACTGCCTTCTTTAGGTGATTGAATAAAATATATTATTTCTTGACAATTTCGCGAATTTCAGAGAAGCCTTTTTTAACATCCTTCCATAACTTTTCGGAATCCTTTTTAATGTCTTCAAAGGCATCGTCTCCAGAATTTTTAATTTTATCCAACTTAGAACTCAGCTGCTTTCGTTTATCCCGTAAGTTATCGATTCTTTCATCCAACTTGGCTTTAAGGTTTTGCGATTCTTTGTTCGCCCGCTTTTGCAGTTTGTCTATCTGGGAGTTCCATTCACGCAGCTGCTCTTCCAACTTGTCAATATATTCTTCTCTTGTAGTCATAATAGTAATATTTTTGATTTAAATTAGATTAGCATATTAACCTATTCGAGGTGGCTACGCAACATCCACGCCGTTTTGGAATGTACGTGAAGTCGCTGCGTCAGTAAATCTACCGTGGCTTCATCTTCTGCAGCCTTGGCCGGTTCCAGAGCTTCACGAGCGGTTCGCAATACTTGTTCGTTGCCCAACGCCAACCTCCGTACCATTTCCAACGCTTCGGGCTCTTCAACCTCTTCATTGATAGACGTCAGGTCATTGAATTCTGAGAAGGTCCCGGGCGCACGATATCCCAAGGCTCGAATTCGCTCCGCAATCTCGTCCACAGCCGTTGCCAGTTCATTGTATTGTTCTTCAAACTGTTCGTGTAGTGAGTGAAACAGCTCACCCGTAACATTCCAATGATAATTATGGGTTTTCAAATACAACATATAGGAATCCGCCAATACCTTGGATAGCGCATTGGCTGTTGCTTTCCGCTGTGGTTCAGAAATACCAATATTGATCTCCATTTTTTTTGCTCTCTTAGTGGTCGTGCTCATAGTATAATACCTCTTCTTGGATTAATGATTTTTACAGTTACAACTTGTTTTATACTCACTGCATTTTAAAAGTTCTGTAAATAATTCACACAAAAACTGTTTTATATCCTCTATTATCATATCCTTATTCTGTTTGAATTACTCATATAACTATTACAGAATTAGGTCACCAATCATTCCTGTATACCGATAGATCATACTTATCAGTTAGATAGGATATTGGAATATTGGTTTAAGGATATATCAAGATTCATAACCGAAACTCTGTCTGCAATCCAAGTACCAGGGCATTTTTAACTTTTGGTGCCATACCCGGATTTATAATTTGCTGTATATCCGGTTGAATATTGAGCCAGGAGGTTACAGCCGTTCGATAGGTCCATTCCAGCGCCACTTCATAATTAGGATGCTTTCCAGAATACAGCTCATTATAAACTTTGCTGTTTTGTACCGCTGAAACCGAGAATCCGGCGACTCCATCCGCATCCCATGGAAAATTTTGATAAGTGATACCGGTATTCCAAAAAAGATGCATGCGACTTAAACTATTATCGGCTACCCCAAGTTGAGCATGCCACGCAAGCGAATCCAGCGATTCCCAAAGCCCGGCAAACGAACGCAAATCAAAAAAAAGGTAAAATCCCTTTTCATTTTTACCGGATGGCACTGCTACGCCCAGTCGTTGCTTCACAAAATTTCTGCTGTACATCCAACCGCCTATCGCAAGTTTGTACAAATAATTGGCATTCACCCCGCAGCTGATATGATTCCGATTGTCAACCCCCTTCAATTCACTTTGATCCCCAAGCGTCAAAAATCCGGCTTCCGTAATCCAGAATGTGCCATTGTTTTCTTGGGGATACCATGAGACATGTTTCACGCCGGGCGCTCCGTCGGACACCGCTGCTTGTGCGTAGAACGATGAAGTAGGCATAACCTTGAGACGAATCGTAGGCGTCGTCGCAGGAAACGTCGGGGGCCCTGCTAATCCACTGGCAGCGATGGCCCCGCCAATGCCCTGCGAGCTGTTCAGAAATAGGGAGGCCGACTCCATATAATCAAACTCGAAATTAATATCATACACTCCTGCCAGCAAAGACAGCCGGTTATTCAGCAAGTTCTGTTGAATCCAGGCCTCGTAGATCCGAAATGTACGCACAGCCTCTATATTGTTGGCTGTTTGAACGTCACCGATATATTTGCTGGGTTGTGCCCCGTTATTTTGCAGTATTGAAAAACGGATACGGCCGCCTTGCCAGCCTAAAAGCCGGTTTGCATTCACGGAAAGGCCAAGATCCCAATTATCCATAAAAACGACCTTTCGCTGCAGACCGCCCTGCACATTCGCCATCCCATCGCCGATAAACGTACTTGTAACGGATATCCCATTTTTGGCAAGTTCATTCCGGAAGCCGCCCCAGCTTCCGGTCAGCCGCGGACGTTGAAAAATCAATCCTGCCTGACCATAAGCGGGACAGATTCCACCGCTTATCAGCAACAACCACAAAATCACACATATCGATCTTTGACTCATAGGAACCTAAGATTATTCGAAGTAGCACTACTCTAATTACGCATATTTACGTGAACAACAGAAAATTGCAGCTGTTATCGTATAAATAATGAAAGGCAATTAGTCTTTTGCTTCTGCTTCTTTCCTCCACCGAAATTTATCAATTAACCGGAGCATATCGGCGGGAATTTTGGCTTCGAATTGCACCATCCGATGGGTTCGGGGATGTTCAAATGCAAGTTGATATGCATGCAAGGCCTGGCGATTAATAAGCGGCTCTTCTTTCTCTTCCGGCGCGTAATGCTGGTCGCCCACCAGCTGATGCCCTATGTGTTCGAATTGCACGCGAATCTGGTTTTTTAATCCCGTTTCGAGGTGAACCTCTATCAGCGTATTTTCCTTAAACCGCTCTTTCACTTTGTAATGCAGACGGGCCTGCGTCGCGCCTTCTTCACTGGGATCAACTACGATATTTCGAAAGCCGTCTTTAATAAGCCTCAAGTGATGCTCAAGCGTCCCTTCATCCTGCTCAACAATGCCCCGTACTATAGCCAAGTAGGTACGACGAGGCTCGTGATTACGAAATTTTTTTGTTAGATCGTCATATGCCCGCTTATTTTTGGCAAATACCATAAGCCCGCTGGTATAACGGTCAATACGGTGGACCGTTCCGACCCTAACGCCGTGCTTGCCCAGATGTTCGGCAACCAAGTCAAAAAGATTTTTCACATTGCTGTTGGGGATCGGCACGGCAAGCAGTCCGGCAGGCTTATCAACAACAATGATATCTTTGTCCTGGTGGACAATATAGAAAAGACGCTTTTTGGCTGCCATAACTTATAAATCAATCATACAGTGTAAGCCAAATACACTATTTATGATTCGATACCATGTACTTCCTTAAGAATAGCGCGGGCTTCCGAGTCATTATCCTGCATCACCCGGTGCTGCAGATTGGTAATAATCTCTTGTTGAGCTTTTTCAAAAGCCTCATTCCTGGCTTCTTTTTCAGTGCCTGTACGAATAAGATCATAAATATCATCAGCACGAATAATGCTGTACAATTTATCTTGGTTAAATGCGTGCGATCGTAGTTCTTCGTATTCCTTAAAAAGAGCAGGAAACTCGTCGTTATGTTCTGCTCTATCAATAAGTTCAACATCCTCCGGTCCTTCAGCGCTCAGAGGGGTTTTACAAAGATAAAAAAACTTGTGCTTGTAATTCATATTCCAGAAACCTTAATCAATTATAATCCTAATAAGAATTGTAACGCTTTAATGTAAGAAAAAATCTTTGCACCTTCTTAAATCTTATTTTTGAATATAAGCATCAATTTACAGAATTCTGCATGCGCAATTTCAAAGTTTTATCCGGCATCTATGTTATTCTAACATTATCTCTTTTAGGGGGATGTGCCGCCTCGTCTTCGGTAAAAAAAACGGGCCGTGTCCAAGAACTGCCATCTTTTTATGATCGCAAAAGTCCCGATGATTCGGGGATGTGGCTACTTCCACAAGTCAATGGAGCTGTGCATGCCGAACTGCAGGCAAAAGGGTTAAAACTGTCTGCCCGAGCTTTATACGACTCTGCTTCGGCGTCACTAAACCAAGCTATTGTTCGCGTAAATATTAGAGGCAGTGGGGGAGGAACAGGTTCATTTGTCTCAGACAAGGGATTGATCCTGACCAATCATCATGTGGCCTATGATGCCATAGCTTCAGCAAGTTCTGCAAGCCATAATTACCTGAAACAGGGATTTTATGCTGATTCGACAGATGAAGAAATCCCCATTCCAAATTACACGCTTTATGTTACAATTGAGCAAAAGGAGGTTACCAATGAAATCAATCGGCAGCTTCCGGATACGCTGACCTATAATGAACGCCAGGCTAAGTCAAAAGAGATTCGAGAAAAACTCATTGATCGTCGAAAAGGCGACAATAATGACCTGGTAGTTAGCATAGATGATTACTGGTCAGGCAACCGGCAATATATGAGTGTCTATAAAGTCATTCGGGATGTCCGGCTTGTTCATGCCCCCCCGGAATCAATCGGTAAATATGGCGGCGACATCGATAACTGGCAATGGCCGAGACATACCGGCGACTATAGTTTCCTGCGTGCCTATGTATCACCAAACGGACACGGCAAAGCCTATGACAAATCGAATGTACCTTACAGGCCCGCTGAATACCTGAAAATTAATGCCTCCGGAATTGCTCCGGGAGATTTTACGATGATGCTCGGATTTCCGGGAAAGACCTACAGACACGAGAGCAGCTATGCCTTTGATTTTTACCATAACATCCGAAATCCCATCCTAATTGATTCGTACCAGGCTATCCTGGATGCGTTGGATTGTGCGGCCGACCGGGATCCCGAAACGGCCGTTAAGAATGCCTCGGACCGTGCTTCGGTAGCCAATAGCCTCAAATATTATCGTGGAGTTCAGCGGGGCTTCGACCGGTATCGTATCCTTAAACAAAAACGTGAAATCGAACAGAAATTTGCCCAATGGATCAAACAGGACTCGCTTCGATGGCTAAAATACCACCGCGTGCTTAATCAGCTCCATCAAGCTTATGATATTGCATCCCAAACCGGCGACCTCCTGTATGCCACAGGGCTGCCGCTGAATAATAACAGCCTTCTCCAAATTGCAGGTCTCTACAATTCATACCGTCAGTATCTAGCCGATTCTACCAACAGCGACCTTGACCGGGCCAGTAAAGATAGCCTGTTAAACCAGCAGCAGAAGATTTTAGGCAACATTGATGTAGATGCGCAAAACATCATGCTCTCCGGGATGCTATATACTCTCTCCACATTGCCTGACGGAAAAATTCCATTTCATCTGATGAAGCTTTTTAATGGGGCACAGGGCGATACCCTTAAAGCTTTGATCCGGCGATTTCTCCGTAAACAACAGAACCAATCAATCATCTACAACATAAAAAATGCGAAAGAATTCCTGGCCTTACCCATCGACAGTGCAAGGGCGAACCCGGCTGATGAGATGGTAAAACTTTATCAAGCAATACTAGACAGCTACCAGTTCAGCCGGAAAAATTATATCCAGCATTTTGCGTATCTCGGCCCTGCCCAGAAGCGGTACGAAGAAGGCATGCTCGAATTTAGAAGTGACGATACAGAATATCCCGACGCCAACTTTACACTTCGATTGAGTGGTGGGCATATCCGGGGATACAGCCCCAGAGACGGTATCTATTATACCCCTTTTACAACGCTGAAAGGTATGCTGGCCAAAGATACAAATAAAGATCCTTTTGATGCCCCGCAAGAACTGGTGCAATATTTTGATTCCCTGCAAGCCGGCGTTTACAAACCCAGCCGTTACGCCACTTCCGGGGGAATACAGATGGTCAATTTTCTTTCTACAAATGATATCACAGGAGGCAATTCAGGGAGTCCTGTTTTGGATGCCAATGGTCGGCTTGTAGGCCTAGCTTTCGACGGCAATATTGAAGGGGTTGTCGGGGATTATTTCTATGTCCCCGAAATGAACCGCACCATTAGCGTGGACGTTCGTTATATTTTATTTTTGATGGATGAATTTACCGATACCCATCGCTTGTTAAATGAGTTGGATATTTCATCTTCATCAAATAAAAAGGAACGCATCCCGGCTTCAGGAAATTAATCATATATGGATAAAATCCTGCTTCTGTAGTAAACTATCTAAGCAAAGGGATCATCAATTAAAGAAGAGATAATGCAATATGTCATTCGAAATCATTTTTGTATTTACTCTCTTGGCGTTTGCTCTTTTTCTTTTCTCCACCGATTTCATTTCGTTTGATATAACGGCACTGATAATTATGGTATCCCTGTTGGTAACTGGGATCCTAACCCCGAAGCAGGGACTAGCCGGCTTCAGCAATCCCGCGACGCTGACAGTTGCAGCCATGTTCATCCTCAGTGAAGGCCTGCGACAAACAGGTATTCTCAACAAGGTCGGAGATTATTTCTCGAATAAGATTGAAGACCATTATTGGATGGGCTTACTCCAAATGTTGCTATTCGCAGGATTGGCATCTGCTTTTATTAACAATACCGCTGTTGTTGTCATTTTTATCCCCGTAATGATCGATATCGCCTCAAAAATTGGGATAAGCCCCTCTAAACTCCTTATGCCACTCTCATTTGCCGGAATTTTCGGGGGCATCTGTACTCTAATTGGCACATCCACCAATATCCTGGTCAGCTCTATCGCTCAAGACCGAGGCCTTGCCGCTATTTCAATGTTTGAGTTCACCCCTATGGGACTCATATTCATGGCTGCAGGAATCCTTTACTTATTTTTTATCGGCATTAAAAAAATACCGGCCCGTAGGAAAAATGAAGAACTGACGGCTGGTTACAAAATGCAGAATTATCTGACAGATGTGGTCATCAAACCCACCAGTGATCTATTGGGTAGCGTTTTAGATGAACAGGAACTCACCAAGAAGCTGGACCTGGACGTCCTGCGGATTTTTAAAAATGACAGCGATTCCTCAGCAAAGCGTACCGAAACGATGGTAGAGGAAGGGGATATTCTTCGTATAAGGGGTAGTGCTGCAGAAATCGATAAGCTTCTCAGACGAAGTGACATCACTTTGAAACCGACCAAAAAATGGACGGATATCGATCTTGAGCACGGACGAGACGCACTGGTTGAGGCCGTAGTTGCTCCGGAATCATCATTAGTCGGAAAGACGCTGGGCTCTACAAATTTCGCCGAACGGTTTGGTGCAGTCCCTCTTGCCATTCGGCACCGCGGCCAACTGGAACAAGAAGACCTTGAACAAATGCGATTATCCGGTGGTGATACCCTTTTGCTCAGCATGAGTAAAGACCGAATACGAGAAATAGACCAAGATCAATCTTTTGTCATCGCCTCAGAAGTCGGAACCGGCAGATCCCACCCCCAAAAAGCGTACCGGGTATTGGCTATAATTCTGGGTGTTATTGTAGCTGCCGCTTTCAATGTCATCCCCATAGTTGTAAGTGCAATCATCGGCGTTATCTTGTTAATATTGACAAACTGCCTGACAGCTGAAGAAGCATACAATGCCATAAACTGGAAAGTTATTTTGCTACTGGCTGGGGTCATACCGCTAGGTACTGCAATGGATAAAACCGGTGCTGCGTCTCTTCTAGCCGACCAGATGATTGCATTACTTGCCGGGCTGGGTCCCCGGGCCGTCATGTCGGGATTCTTTTTGCTAACAATGAGCATAACAGCCGTAATGTCTAATAATGCTTCAGCCGCCCTGCTAGCCCCTATTGCAATTGAAACAGCAAATACTATGGGTGTAAATGTTCATCCTTTTTTGTTTGCCGTAACTTTTGCTGCTTCACTTAGTTTTATCACTCCATTCGGCTACCAGACAAACACTTTAATTTATGGTGCAGGCCAATACAAATTTACCGACTTTACAAAAATCGGATTACCTCTTAATATCTTATTTTGGATTCTGGCAACAATATTTATTCCCATGTTTTGGACTTTTTAGATTATGGTCAACTGGTTAAAGAAAACCTTTAGAATTGCTACCTGGCTGCCGGAATATAACCGGTCAAAGTTCAGCGGTGATTTAGCGGCGGGACTCACTACCGGTGCGATGTTTATTCCCCAAGGCATGGCTTATGCGGTTATTGCGGGCGTCCCTCCTATTTATGGGCTTTATGCCGGGGTTATCCCCTTACTTGTTTACCCCTTGCTGGCTACTTCAAGACATCTTTCCCTAGGGCCTGTTTCGGTAAATATGCTGATCATTGCTGCGGGAATTAGTACGCTGGCAACTTCAGGAACCGAAGAATATATTGCCCTAACAATTCTCTTAACAATGATCACCGGCCTCCTTCAACTGTTTATGGGATCGATGCGACTAGGATCGATTTTAAATTTTTTCTCTCGGCCCGTCATTGCAGGATTTACCCTTGCCGCCCCCATTATTATTGCCGGTACCCAGCTTCATAATCTTATGGGTATTGATCTGCCAAATACACAGTACATCTTTTATATCCTTGAAGAAGTCATCCAAAATATCAACCAACTCCATATTATTACGTTTTTTGTTGGGGTAAGTGCCATTCTGCTTTTAATTATCCTAAAATCTATCCATAAAAAAATCCCGGCTTTCGTAGTCGTTCTCTCTATTGGAATCGTAGTTGCCTGGTTCACCAATCTGGGGAGCTATGGCGTACAGCTGGTCGGAAATATCCCCAAAGGTCTTCCCCCCATTCAGATACCTAAAATCAATTTTAATGATATGAGGGAGCTACTTCCCACTGCCCTCACATTGGCTCTTGTACAGTTTATGAGTGTGGCTTCCATTGGGCAGGCCCTTGCAAAACGCTACAATTATATTATCGATGCCAACCATGAACTGATTGCCCTGGGAGCATCCAATTTCCTCGGAAGCTTTTTCCAATCGATACCTGTTGCCGGAAGCTTTTCACAAACAGCCGCAGCCGAACAAGCCAATGTGAAAACACCTATAGCTAATATTATTATGTCTGTGGTTATCATTGCCACCCTGCTCTTTCTCACGCCTGTATTCTATTACCTGCCCATGCCGGTGCTGGCAGCTATTACCATTGTCGCCGTCTTTGGGCTCATTAACATAGAAGAATTTAAATTCCTCTTCTCTACCAAAAAAAGTGAAGGCTTTATCGCCGTTTTTACCGCAGTCTGCACCCTCTTAATCGGTATTCAGGAAGGCATTTTACTGGGAGTTGTAGCCTCTATGGGAAACATTCTGTATCGATACAGTCATCCCAATGTGGCCGAGCTCGGCGTCATACCGGGCACACGTCTTTTCCAGAATATTGATCGCCATCCTGAGGCAAAACGGATAAATGGGATACTGATTCTCCGTGTTGACGCATCCTTTTCTTTCGTAAATGCGGAATTTTTCAGGGATTTTATTCTGGAGAAAAGCCGCGAGCGAAACAGGTCGACCCATTATGTTATTATCGACGGTAGCAGCATCAATACACTCGACACAACAGCCGCAGAGCAGCTAAGATCCATGATCACCATGCTGCGGAAATGGGAAATTGACCTTTACATTACCGGTTTGAAAGGACCGGTAAGGGATGTCATCGACAAATCGGGGCTTCGTACATTCCTCGGAGAAGACCACTACTTTAGAGAACCCCACGAAGCAGTCAAAAAGATCCTGGAGCTCATGGACCAAAAAGATCAAACCACACGACTGGAAGAGTACAAAAATGTAATCAGCTGAATAAGGATTACTTAAGTTTATTTAGAAGTTTGGGAATCATCATCCATTTAAAACGGGCCGTTCCCGGCTTTATCTGAGTCCATTTATTGCCGGAATGCTCAATACAGACCAAGGCTGCTGTTGGCATCCTAACAGTTCGTGTACCCTGCTCATTGCACAACAACGATACTGTTTCTTCAAGCAACGGGTTATGCCCCACTAACAGAATCTCATTAATTTTACCAGGCGTTTTTTGTATGAGATGCAAATAATCACGAGCTCCACCGTAGTATAAATCCTTTTCCCAGATAACCAAGGAAGGATCGATGCCGGCAGACTCTATAAATAGGCGGGTCGTCTGTTCTGCCCTTTTGGCCGGTGAACTTAACACATATTCAGGAAGAGCCTCGACTTCTTTCACAAAACGTCCCATGCGTGGAGCGTCCCTTCGCCCCCGGCCTGCAAGCGGACGGTCATAATCTTTCAATGAAGCGTCATCATGAGATGATTTGGCATGACGCAAAAGCATTATCTTTTTCATAAAGCATCAAACATGACTGCCTAAAATTACAGAGTTGCGTTCCACGAAATAGGGAACTCATATCTAACGAGAGATTGCCTACGCGATTGTTTAACAATTTAGATTAACCTTAGTGGTAAATTACACTTTTTGTTGCGTTTTTGCTCCCAAAATATGTTTCGGGGCAAAAAAAGTAAGGGTCAGGCCACGACTCACCATAAAAAGGGTCATAGCCAGCCAAATGGCATTATTCCCAAGAAAATAAACTCCAATACCATAAACGGGCAGAAATACCCCCAGAGTAGCAATAATCATGGAATCCCGCATTGGAGCCGTTGCTGTTGCCCCTATAAAAACCCCATCCCATATATACGAAAAACTGCTAATGGCCGGACCGGCAATTGTCCACCCGTAAACAGCCAGAGCTGCAGCAATGACCTCCTGTTGATCGGTAAACAAATGCAGTATCTGTGTATCAAGAACGGCATAAACCAAAGAAGCTACTACCCCAATGCCTGTACCCCATAAAAAGCAATATTTAACAGCCAGATTCAACCGCCCTTGTTGCTCAGATCCCGTATAACGACCAATCAAGCTTTCAGCTGCAAAGGCAAAACCATCAATACCGTAAGAAACTATCATCCACATCTGCAAAAGAATGGAGTTGGCCGCCAAAATCACATTACCAAACTCAGCGGATTTAGCGGTAAAGAATGAAAATGTAAAAATAAGACAAAGGGTTCGAATAAAAATATCGCGGTTTACAGAAAAGAATTTTTTAACTGCTTCCACTTCCATAAGCAAATCATGAACATATCCTTCCAACCATTCACGATATCTCCCTACCAACAGGACAACCGCTAATATAAGTCCGGCATAACGAGCGATCAGAGTTCCCCAGGCTACACCATCCACATCCATCCCCAAAGTATATACGAAAATTACATCCAGTACGATATTCAGGCTGTTTAAAAAAATCATCACAACCATGGGATAACGGGCATTCTGCATCCCCAAAAACCAGCCGTTTATTGCATATAATCCCAACACGGCCGGTGCGGTATAGATACGAATGTCGAAATATATTCTCGTAAACCGTTCAACTTCCGGCGTTGCATCAATCAGCCAGAAGCTAAGGTCGGCAATCCAGCCTTGGATCAATACAATCAAAATACCGAAGACAAGTGCTACGGTTAAAGCACGAGCCAGCGTCATGATACCGTAAGTGTGGTTTTTGTTCCCATATGCCTGGGCTGTCATACCGGTAGTCCCCATGCGGAGGAAGCCGAATCCCCAAAAGATAAAGTTGAAAATCATGCTTCCCACGGCGATAGCCCCCAGGTAGTAGGCCTCATCAAGATGACCGATAAGCGCTGTATCCACCGCCCCAAGAAGAGGCACTGACAGGTTACTGATAATGTTGGGGATAGCCAGGCTAAGAATCTTCCTGTTCAAAGGAGTGATCTGTTTATTCGTTGGATTTTTCTTCATGGAAGGGTCGGCGGAACTTTCTGATAAATCGCTCGATATATCCCAGGACTAGCAAGATCAATATTACAAATATGGTTAGAATAATTGCCAGAAAGTACCGGTGCAGGGCAACAGTAATCCCAATGGCCGCAGCAAAAAGAATAGAAGCAGCTGTGGTCAACCCTTCTACGCTCTCACGTTGTCCGCGGAAGATAATGGTACCCGCACCTAAAAAACTGATTCCTGTTATTATAGCTTCAATGATACGGATAGGGTCGGCACGAATAGCACCCGTCAATGCCGTGTCTGCGGCATACTGCTTAATCATAATTTCTCCCAGAATGACCAGCAGTGAAGAGGCGCCCGCAACCAGCATGTGGGTCCGAAGTCCGGCCGGTTTAGCTGCAAGCTCACGCTCAAGCCCGATAAGACCACCTAAAAAAATAGCTACGACCACCTTAAAGACCGGCAACCAAACCAAATCGAAATTAGGGATAAGCATAAGGTAATATTTAATCATAATTTTACATTTTAATATACAAATAATGATCCCAAGTGCTACTTCAGGTGGGTGCTGATATCTCGAATTGGACAAAAAAATAGCTTCTTATGGAACTCAGTTACTGGCAGAGCCGCTGGCAAAAAAACTATACCGGGTGGCATATGGATACCGTTTATCCGAAGCTCCCCGAACTATGGCCTTCGCTTGGTCTTGAGGAAGGGAGTAAAGTGTTTGTGCCGCTTTGCGGTAAAAGCCTCGACATGGGATGGCTGGCAAAACAAGGCCATTATGTGGTCGGGGTCGATGCTGTGGAAAAAGCACTAGCAGAATTCACGCATTCTTATCCCGAAACTTTCTCTAAAGACTCCCGGCATGGATTCCACGTCTACCAGTCGAAACATATTGAACTTTGGCAGGGGGATTTCCTGAAACTACCAAGGGAAGAATTACCTCAAATCGATGCTATTTATGATAAAGCCGCCATGATTGCTCTCCCGGAGCGTATGCGAGCCTCATATGCGAAAAAAATATTAGCCTTCTGTCAAGATAATACTCAAATGATGCTTCAGACTTTTGAATACGACCAGTCGGAAATGTCGGGGCCGCCCTTTTCTGTACTGCAAAGGGAAGTCGAACTACATTTTAGTGAGCATTTTGAGATAACCCTTCTGCACGAACAATCAAAATTTGATGAGCTTGACAAATTCCAGCAACGGGGATTGTCTACCTATTTAAATGAAAAAATTTATCATCTAAAACCCCTGAAATAAAGATAAGATGCTATTTCCAGGGGTTCTGGGTTAGATTTTCTATCGTAAGATCACCTTTTTTGACTAGCAGTTGCATATCAACAAGTCGGCATGTATTTTCAAAGTCATTAATTTCGCAAAACACCATAATTATACATATATCGCCACATGGATGTCGAAAAGCGTAATCAAATTTTAAGTATCGTACTGGCCGTTATTATTATTGTATTGGGTTACTGGCTATACCGCTCGATTGTTGACCCCTACCAACAAGTCGTTAAAAGACAGCAAATGACTAAAAAAGTACGTTACCGTATGGGGCATGTTCGGGATGCTCTGATCCAATATGAACGCCGTATTGGAAACTTTCCTCCTACAGACGGAGGGCTGGACTCATTGGTCAGCTTCCTAAAGACCGATTCATTGATGGTTGCCAATGGAGACTCTCTTTTTCAACCTATGACTCCTTCAGAGAGCTATATTCCTGATTCCCTGGTTTTCTCTCCACGGCCTCCGCACAACAAGTTCCAGTATACGCTGAATGATACTCTTCGGCCACCGATTTATTTACTTCAGGATCCCGACACGGATGATCACATCGGATCGCTGGAAAAGACCACAATGCTTAACGCCGGTAGTTGGGAATAATGGCACATGGAGGAACAACAACCTAGTTTAGGGCTTTGCTTCTTTGGCAGTCAACTGTTTTATGCAGTCAACGATCCTGGCCACCCAAAGAAACTGGCTCGTATAGGTTCCTTTGACTTTAATATTGATGTCACCGAAACGCTGCTCAAGGATACCGAGCAGCATTTTCGGGGCATTAGCCAAACAGTAAACCAGGTTAAAGAAGAATACGAGATCGAACACCTCCGTATTCTGTCCTTTCCTCAACAGGAATGCTGGACGGCCGTCCCTAAGATTGTCTATGACAGTTCGGATGAGCGCGAAAGGCATATCAATATCTTGATGAGTGGCATCGACCGCAAACAGATCCATCCCACTTGGTATAATCTAAGTAACCAGGATTATAAATTTCTGCTCCTTCGTCAAAATGAGGCCGTTAGAGGATTACAGAAGCTGGCCTCTGGAACCTCAACGACCGATCTGATCAGTGAATTTGAGATTGGAATGCGATGGGTCCAACACGTCAATCCGGGCGGATCATTTATGACGGTTTGCTGTTTTCAAAACTGTATATCGGTCGCTTCCTATATCCTGGGAAAACTCCGAGGGGCTACCTACATCAATTTTGATGATATCCATGATCTGCCATACCTGTGGTTGCAGCATACCAGGGAACTTGGATGGATGGAAGGACTGCATGAGAAAATATATGTCTACGGCCTGGATGCTTATCGGGTTATCGATATTCTTCAGCCTTTTTGGGACGATGCAGGCAAGGTATCAAAAATGGACTCCCTGGGAAAAATACATATAGAAGCTGACGAAAAAACATATGGTTTTAATCTCGAAGAAGCTTTTCCTGCAATGATGCTGGCATTGAATTATGACTGATTATTTTTTTCAAATATTATAATTAATCGAACACCTTCAGTAGCAATAAAAAATCTTTTGCCTTTCTGAATTTTCACCGGAGTTGCTAAATCAAAAAAAATATTTCCATCCTAACCTACTGAATCACTTTAAGACGAGTTGATTCAATAGAGAATACATTAAGTCCATCAACATTTTTTTTCTTACTTTCAGCATTTGTGACTACTAATTAATGGAACAAAACCCAGATGCGAATTATCACCGGTACACTAAAGGGCCGACAGATTCACATACCGAACACACTGAATGTTCGCCCAACTTCCGATCGCACCAAAGAGGGACTTTTTTCTACCCTGGATGCCAGGAAGTATATCAGGGATGCTTCCGTTCTTGATCTCTTTGCTGGATCCGGGAATTTGGGTATTGAAGCTATATCACGTGGGGCGAAATCAGTTCTTTTTGTGGATAATGATCGGCGGAATATCAGCCATATTGAAAAACTGGGTGAAGAATTTGAGATTTCTGACCGTTTACGAACAGTCGTTGCCCCCGTGGAAAAATTTCTGGAAGGGATGCCCCTTCCTTATGATATTATTTTTGCGGACCCGCCTTACGATTATCCGATGATGGAAGAACTTATCGATACGATTATCCATAAGGGATGGCTTGCCGAAACCGGATGGTTAATCCTGGAACACGACAAACGGCACGATTTTAGTGAGCACGAACATTGCGCCTATCATAAAAATTACGGTCGTACATATGTAAGCATCTTCATCACTGAAGCAGACCAAAAATTCTAATCAATCAGCTGCCTATGAAAACCTTGGCTCTCTATCCCGGCTCTTTTGATCCATTTACCTATGGGCACCTCGATATTCTCGAGCGTGCGACCGAGCTCTTTGACAAGGTGATTGTTACCATTGCCATCAACAAGCGAAAGGAGACGGTCTTTACCGGGGATGAACGTGAAGCACTGATTGAAGAATGCCTAAATGGGAAAGAATGGGCTTCCAAAGTAGAAATCCAACAGTTTACCGGGCTTTTAGTCGACTTTGCCAAAGAGAAAAATGCGCAAACTCTAATCAGAGGGGTGAGGCAGATCTCTGATTTCGAATATGAGTTCCGCATGGCCCTCACCAACCGTCGTCTGGCCCCCGATGTGGATACTATATTCCTGATGCCAAATGAGCAGCTCACGTTTATTTCTGCCTCCCTAGTCCGTGAAGTGGCCTATTGGAATGGCGACCTATCTTCTTTTGTGCCCGAACATGTTGCCAATGCTTTGCGTGAAAAATTTAAGGATGTAGAGAAATAAAGGGATTCATTTATTCCCTCACTTAGGATTCGGCAGGATAATTCCCGGCCTAGTTACTTTAGAATTAGAGTCCACTTTTTTCTATTTTATTTCTTGTTTCTTACATCACCATATAATCCAAGTGACCCATATGATATCAAAGCGAGCACGGGCTGTTTCTCCCTCCGAAACCTTAGCCATTTCAGCCAAAGCGAAAGAGCTTAAGCGACAGGGAAAATCTGTCATTTCGCTTAGTGCCGGCGAACCGGATTTTAAAACACCCGAACACATTTGTAACGCTGCCATTCAGGCGATCAAAGATGGTTTCCACGGCTATACTATGAACACCGGTACTCCCGAGCTGCGCGAAAGCATCTCAATTAAGTTGCAACGGGATAACAGATTACATTATAATCCCTCACAAATTGTCTGTACCAACGGGGCCAAGCAAGCACTCGGGTTCAGCATGCTCGCTATGCTGGATGACGGAGATGAAATTATTATTCCGGCTCCCTACTGGGTTTCATATCCGCAAATGGCCAAACTGGCCGGTGCAACGCCGGTAACCGTTCGAACTTCATTTGGAAATAACTTCCGAATGACACCCGAGCAATTGGAAGAGGCCATCACTGATAATACCAAGGCATTATTATTGTGTTCTCCTTCCAACCCGACGGGAACACGATATTCGGCTGAAGATCTAGAGGCAATTGCTGCGGTTCTGAAGAAGTATCCAAATGTTAATATTATCTCAGATGAAATTTACGAGTATATTGTTTTTGAGGATAAACACGTAGGTATCCTAAATGTAGCACCGGAACTCAAAGAACGGACAGTACTGATCAACGGATTCTCAAAAGGCTTTGCAATGACCGGCTGGCGACTTGGGTACCTCGCGGCTCCACAAGAGTTCAGTGATGCTGTGGCTAAAATCCAAAGTCAAGAAACCTCGGCCCCGTCCTGCATTTCCCAAAAAGCGGGGGAAGCTGCATACAGAGGCAGCCTGGAAGATGTTCACAAAATGCGGGATGCCTTTAAAAAACGTCGGGATTTCATATACGAAGAACTTTCTTCTATTGAAGGATTAAATTGCTTCAAACCATCCGGTGCATTTTATGTATTTCCTGATATAGGAAATCACCTAGGGAAAAAATCTCCTAACGGTAAAACGATTGAGACAAGCACCGGATTATGTATGTATCTTATTGAAGAGCACGGCCTGGCGGCCGTTCCGGG
>JASFMR010000062.1:0-21826 GCA_050117475.1 Balneolaceae bacterium
ACGAGGAAAGTCGCAAATAGGATAATATTGTCTTTACTGGCAAGACTATTTTATCCTCAACCTGATACAATACGTAAGATTGAATAATGTTAAGTCGTCTACAAAGACGATTGTATTTTTTTCAACAACCATACTTCACCCGGTTAAAGTCCAGTTTAATTCAATGTAAGACAATGAAAAAGCTACCATATGTATTGGCATCCGTTTTTATTTTAGCTGTTGCATTTCCTTTACAAGCCCAACAAGCAAATAAATCGACAAAAAATATGAATTCAGAAAATTTAGAAGAGGCAACCTTTGGTGAAGGCTGTTTCTGGTGCGCCGAAGCCGTTTTTGAAGAAGTTAAAGGCGTAAAATCCGTTGTAGCCGGCTACGCCGGAGGAGAGGTAAAAAACCCAAGTTACGAACAGGTTTCCACAGGAACTACCGGACATGCCGAAGTGGCTCGTATTGTCTACGATCCCTCTGTAGTCTCTTACAAAGAACTACTGGAAGTATTTTGGCATACCCATAATCCCACGACACTGAATCGTCAGGGGGCCGATGTCGGAACCCAATACCGGTCGGTTATCTTCTATCATAATGAAAAACAAAAGGAAATTGCGGAAGAATCGCTGAAGAAAACCGAAAAATCAGGCCTATGGGATGATCCCATCGTTACAAAAATCGAACCGTTGAAAAATTACTCTGAGGCAGAAAATTATCATCAGAATTATTATAAAAACCACCCTAATGCCGGTTACTGTTCCATAGTAATTGCCCCGAAACTAAAAAAATTTAGAAAGGAATTTTCATATATGCTAAAAGATGAGGTCAAATCAAATTAACATTTCCCTCATCCCATTATAGGCAGGCAAATTATTTCCTGTTACTAACTTCACATTTATTGGAACAGAGGTGGATCAATCCAACAAACCGGAAGCCGATGAACCTTTAATGTCATCCAGTTTAAATGTGAGGTTAATATACGTTCCGTCTTCTGATCCAATCTCCCAGTCCGCATCCAACTGATGCATAAAATTCTGTATCAGGGTAATGCCCAGACTATCCTGGTCTTCAGGAGAGAAATCAACTGGTAACCCTATTCCATCATCACTTAGGCAGGCGTTGATCCTATCATCCTTTTTATCGATTTGAATCGTTATGTTGCCTTCATTATGTCCCTCAAAAGCATGTTTAAACGAATTTGTCACTGCTTCATTCACCAATAGTGCGAAAGGTACCGCTTGATTAATATTCAACTTGACGTCTTCAATCTCTGTAACCACAGAAATATTTTTTTCCGAACTTACTGTGTTGCGTATAGTCTCAACGAGATCGCCGATATAGGTTTCACAAGAAATACGGGATAAATTTTTAGATTGGTAGAGCTTCTCATGAATCAGTGCCATGGTTTGTATACGGCTTTCACTTTCCTGCAGGGTCTCTCTGATAATCGGATCATCAGTCTCATAAATTTGAAGCTGAATGAGGCCGGAGACAACGGCAAGATTGTTTTTGACCCTGTGATGTATCTCCTGAAGCAATACATGCTTCTCTCTAAGTGAACTATAGATCTCTTGCTCGTACTTTTTCTGCTCGGTGATATCGATATACATTCCGAAACCCGCAAGAGGTTTTTCATCCACGAACACCGGAATAGCCGCAACAAAGACATCAATCAGGTCACCATCTTTGGTCAACCTTTTCGCCTCTTTGTGGAAACTATTCATTGCATAATTTTTAGTCGGCATCTTGGGCGCCTTTTCGTACTGATCCTCAGGGACAATAACAGAGTCAATATCCTTTCCCCTAATCTCTTCTTCGCTATATCCAAAAAGCTTTTTAAAGCTGTCGTTAATATTCTGAACCCGGTTATCGGGTCCCACCATCACAATAGCCGCAGGAGCCTTCAGGAATAAATTTCGAAACATTTCCTCACTCTTTTTTAATCGTTCCCGAGCTTCAATCTGCTCCGAAATATCGTGCCCAACCCCCACAAGATATTCTACATTATCCTGTATAAATAATTTCCCGGTAAGAAAATAAGGAATCCTTTTTTCCTCTTTGGTCAATATTCTGGCTTCCAATTCCGACTCACCATCTTCAAACACTTTTTCAATTTCCTTTTTGACCCCTTCAAAATTATCTGCAACAAATAAATCGGCGAAGCTCATCTGGTTAATTTCCTCTGACTTATAACCAAGCTGTTCCATGAAATTCTTGTTCCAGCGATGGTAATTGCCCTCTTTATCAATCATATAAAAGATTCCGGGCATAGATTCAATTAACGCCTCATTAAAACGCTTTTCGTCCATTAGCTTTCTCTCTGCCTCTTTTTGATCCGTAATGTCGATTCCAACACAAAGGAAATGTTGCTCTCCGTTTAGTTGTATATGATATCCGCGCCAAAAATAGGGAATACTGTGCCCCGCCTTTGTTAACAGACTAAGCTCTGTGCCGGAAGCCCTATTTTCGATAACGCGTTGGGTCGCTTTTCTTAGCTCTTCCTGCTGGTCCGAAACAATAAGATCAAATGCCGACTTTGTTTTCAACTCATCTTGACTATATTCGGTATACTCTTCTGCATTTTTGTTCCATTGGACAAGCCTTAAATCTTTGTTCATCAACAAATAGATACTGGGCAGGCTATCCAATATCGTTTCGGTGTAGTTACGCTGCTGTACCAGAGAGCTCTCGATCATCCTGCGTTTTTCAAAACCAGCTATCATTCCCGAAACTGTTTTCAAAAATGAGATGATTGTTTCATCCCATATTCGCTTATTCTGGGTATCGGTAAAACCAATATATCCGAACCATTCATTATTTATGTAAATAGTTATTGCCAAAATGGATTTCGCATTCTGCCCGATGAGGATTTTTTTCTCCGGCTCAGGAATATCATCAACAACCGAATGTATGATGTTTTTTTCAAAAAGCTGATCGCGCCACCAGGGCACCTCCGAATACTTTATATTTCCATCTATCTTCTCCATCGACGAATCGATCCCATCGGCGCATACCTCCATGATAGGTTCAAGAAATAGTGTTCCGTTCTCCTTCCTATTCTTATATAAATAAACTCGATCAGTTTTGGTTACCTCCAATAGGATTTCCAAGCTTTTCCGCAGCGTTTCGTCACTCGTACTTCTCAAAAGCAGGCTTGAGCATCTTGAAATGGCGAGTTCATACTCAAGGCGGTTCTTGAGCTGCTGTTCAGCAGCTTTTCTCCTTTCTATTTCCTGCTCTAATTCATCTGATCGTTGTTCAACTCTTCTTTCAAGCTCTTTATTAACTGCCTCAATTTCCTGTTGATGTGCGATGTCCTTAGAAATGTCTATAAGTGTTCCCGAAAAAACATGTTGCCCATCACCTTTTTCAGAGACACGTTTTGCATAAAGCTCTGCCCAAAAAAGATCACCGTTTTTTTTGAGGAGACGAATGACTTTGGTTATATCCTTCCCGTCTTTGATTTCTTCACCGGCAAACCTATTTATAATCTCGTCGCACTCTGACCGATCCTCCGGATGAATGAATGTAGTAAGCAACTTGCCATACGATTCTTCCCGGGGATATCCGGTTTTTTCTTCCCATGCTTTATTCAAAAAAGTTAGCCGCCCCTCGGCATCCAGAGAATAAATTACATCTTTTATATGGGCTACTATCGACTCATACTTTTGTTTGCTCTGCTTAAGGTTCAGCTCGGCCTCTCTGCGTTTTGTGATATCAAAAGAAGATCCACAGATGATGGAATCGCCTTTTTTGTCCCCGTAAACCAGACTTATTTCATCTCTTAGCCAGATATACTTCCCATCCTTTCTACAAAAGCGATATTCATTTATTACCCCTTTTTTATTTGTAAGAAGCTGCTGAAAAGATTGAAATACATTTTCTTTGTCATCAGGATGAATTCGATCAGACCAACCATGCTCATGCTCCAAAAAATAGGCAGGCTTGAATCCGAGGATTTTTTCCACATTATTACTGACTGTTAAAAGAGGGAAATCACTCGTTGCTTCACAACTGAAGAATATTACTGTCCCATTGTCAAAGAAATATTCTTTTTGAAAGAAAACACTTTTTCTGTCACTCATAGTACCCCGGCCACAACCCTTTTTTTTACTGACCTCAAGAGATGAATTCATAAATATCAAAAAAATTTAACTTCCCAAAAAATTAAAGTGGAATTTAATTACAAACGCCCCAAAAACTTAACAGGCCTTACTGTTAAGTAGATAGAGTTTTTATAAATTATATATTGTTATATGCAGTCTAACAGTTCTAACCGTCAAACCTTGATCCAAAATTTCATACTTATGAAACTATTTGTCACACTTCTGATACGGAGTTCAATTGCAATGCTTTTAATGTTTTGTATCAGTATACAAGGCATTGCTCAAGAACGAGGGAATGATAAACCGAGAGTAAGCCCAAATGCCTCGGTAAGCCAAACGATAGGAACAACAAAAATTACCATTACTTATGGGCGGCCGGGAGTAAAAGGTCGCCAAGTTTTTGGCGATTTGCAGCCCTATGGCAAAGTGTGGCGTACCGGAGCCAATGAATCGACGAATATCACCTTCTCAAAAGAGGTCACCGTAGGTGGGCAAAAATTGGATGCCGGGACTTATTCTTTATATACGATACCCGGCAAGGACAAGTGGACCATAATTATCAATTCAAAACTTTCCTGGGGCACTGAATACGATCAAAGTAAAGACGTTCTCCGTTTCGATGTCACACCCGAGGAAGGTGAGCACAGGGAATGGCTGATGTTTTATTTTCGAGAGCTAACCGATGACTCGGCAACAGCCGTCATGCATTGGAATAACGTTAAAGTTCCTTTCACTATTAAAGTATAGAGTCGTATTTCAAATTCTGAACACAATAGAATCCCTTCCCGTGGCGGCTCTTTATCCCACCATGGGATTCTATTGTTATTTACGTTTTTGTGGGGAGCCAATTTTATTCTGGCTGAATTAGCACTGACAGAAATGTCTCCCATAACGTTTAGTGTTTCCCGCTTTGCCGTCGGGGGAATCGCAATGTTGATGATCATGTATCGGCAATACCGTACTGAAAACAACAATACCGCTAAAACCATACCCTTCCTTCCTGTAGTTAAGAAGAAACATTGGTTACGGCTGCTGCTTATTTCGGTAATAGGAGCGACTTTGGCTCCCTGGCTGGGTATTATAGGGTTGGGCATGACCCATGGTGCGCGTGCTTCACTTTGGCTGGCCCTGGGACCTGCCGTAAGCACGGGATTCGGATTTTTGTTCGGCACGGAACGAATGGGAGCATACGGATATCTGGGCGTCACCCTGGCCGTCATTGGCACTGCCGTTTTAGCCTGGGATGGTATACAACCGGATCGGGGATATTGGTTTGGGGATTTGGTCTTAATCATAGCTTTAATATTAACCGTTGTAGAACTCCACCTTATCAAGCCACTTGCGCGGGAATATGGATCCATCCCTATCGTCGCCCTGCGAACAACGATCGGCGGCTCCATCTACCTGCTTATCGCTACCCCATCCCTAATCCACGTTGGCTGGCTAACCCTCGGGGCCTGGACTTGGATTGCGATTCTTGCCGGCGGCGCCATTGGAGTAGGAGTAGGACAATGGATAAAAGTCCGTGCACTTAAAAAACTCGGTCCCACACAGGTTGTTCTGTATGGTAATATGGTCCCTATCGCTGCGTTGATAATCGCATGGCTAAGTATCGGCAAGGATCCTTCTGATCTAGAACTTATTTCCGCCATATTTATCATTGCCGGAGCAATACTCATACAAATAATCGACACCAAAGCAGGTCCCAGACAATTGAAAAAGCAACGCAAGGAAGGGCTCACACTTTAACTTGTTCTCCAAACCCGGATGTTTATGTGTGTTTGATTATTCCATCCAGGTTTTCCTCTGTAGCATAAAAAAGGCGGACCTTTTAGTCCGCCTTTTTCTCGATCTTGCTTATTAACCACAATATATCAACGCTAAAATTTAAACGATAACTGTAACAGGAAATTGCGACCGGCCTGTGGATAATAGTAATTATAAAACTGCCAGTTTCCACCGAAAATATAGCCGTAGGTATAGCCATTTGACTCGTAAGTCTCGTTGAACAAATTATTTACCTGTAAGGCAGCTTCAATACGCTGGGCCACCGGCGCGTCCGTCCAATTATAACTGAGGCGAAGGTCGTTCACCAAATATGGATCCAGGGATCGACTTACTGTTTGTGTATTATCCATATACTGCCTGGAAACATATTTGGTATTCAACCATGCTGAAAAACCGTCAACACCGAACTGCCAACTTGAATGAGCTATAAAACGAGGCGAAAAAGAAATATCCGTATTCTTATAAGCAGTTGCTTTTTGAGTACCGGTATCATAATCATCAAGATAATTTGTGTAGTTTTCAATCTTGTTTCGGCTGAAGGTCGCATTCCCGGACCACTTCAGCTTTGGCAAAACCTGAATTCCCGCCTGCAATTCAACCCCGGCCCTGTAACTGTCAGATACATTCTGCCGGATATAGGCTCCAACATCATTAATTTCGCCTGTTAGAATCAACTGGTTTTGGTAATCCATATAGTAAAGGTTCGCTCCCAAAAAAAGATGTTTGAACGATCCTTTATAACCGGCCTCCCAATCATATAGGGTTTCGTGTTTTGGACGATTAGCAGGACTGGAATTCACATATTCATCACGGGTTGGCTCCTTATTTCCTATACTGATTGAAAAAAATGCTTTGTGGCGCTCATTAAAATTATAGGTTAATCCCGCCTTGGGATTAAAAAATGTCAGGACATCATGTTGCTGTACATCCACAATCTGTTCTCCGCCTCCCGGCGCCTTTTGTTTGTCTTTTCCCAAAAAGGAATAAGTTAGATGACGGATTTGCGCATCAGCATAGGCCGTTATCCTTTGTGACACCTGGTATTGCCCTTTTAAGTATGTATTGAAATCCGTTTTAAAAGCATTATTGTCGTAGTATCTTTGATCAATTTCGCTATCTCCGGCGTAACGGGCCCATTTCACCTCCCCAAAATGATCACCGTCATATTCGTTGTAACCGCCGCCAAACGTCAGTGACCATCGGCCCGTTTTCTGATACTCCGTGGAATAAACGATACCATAAAAATCATTGCGCAACCAGAGATCCCGAATAAGATCAGTTTGACTGATCGTTGTATCGGCCATGTGTATCGGGCTTATGTTATAATCATTCAGTGCCTGATCTGCTTTATACTCCTCATAGTACCCTCTTCCAAATGTATAGTGCAACGACACATTTGCATTCCAGTTATCTGTCAGCCGGTTGGAATAATGCAGCTGGTAATGGTCCTGCTGATAATTATCGGTTTGGTTATCATAGGGATCTCCCGGCTTCTCCATACCGGCGGGATTGTACCTTCGATCGCCCTGCTCCAGCTTGCTTTCGGGGACGCCGTACCAAGCTTGATAGGTGTGTTCACGACCGGAAAACACATCTGCACGTAATAGGCTACGATCACCATGCCTGGCAGCTGAAAGATAGAAGGATTTCATATCCGACCAGGCGCGATCAATATATCCGTCGGATGCCAGTTTAGAAAGTCGTCCTTCGAACTGCCATCCATTCTTCATTAATCCCGAACCGAGTTTTACATTTACTTTTTGCGTATCGAACGAACCTACAGAAGCATTGACTTCACCATAAGCTTCCGGTTGCATTTTATTCGTCTGAATATTGACCGTAGCACCGAATGCGCCGGCACCATTCGTAGACGTACCCACTCCGCGCTGGATTTGGATATTTTCAACTGATGAGGCTAAATCGGGCATATCTACCCAATAAACGCCCTGAGATTCGGCATCATTTACAGGAATGCCGTTTATAGTCACATTAATGCGTTTCTGGTCAACACCTCGAATACGCATGCTCGTGTATCCGATACCGGCCCCGGCATCAGAAGTTGTTGTCACAGAGGGTGTACTGCTAACCATGTAGGGCAAATCCTGCCCGAGGTTTCTTGACTCAATCTCGTCTCTACTGACATTTTCATAAGCCATCGGTGTGGCCTCGTTCACGCGCAATGCTTTGACAAATACTTCATTACTCATAATAGTTTTCGGCAGCATTTTTATGAACAGAGTAGCACCAGCGCCCTGCTTTCGTATATCGAGAGTTTGTGTCTTATAACCAATAAAGGTCACCTTGATTTGAGGGGACTGGCTCTTAATCAAGCTGAGCGAAAAATGTCCGCTGATATCGGCCGATGTGCCATTGGTAGTACCCACCTGGACGACATTTGCCCCGGCTAAGGGCTCTCCCGAATGGGCGTCCGAAATAGTACCGGTTATGGTTTGAGCAAAAAGCGGTAGGCTAATCGCCATAAATAAACACAGAAGGGCTGTGTTTCGTAATAGTTTGGATAACATAAGTTCCTCCGTCTTATAATTTTATAAGAGCAGGAGATGAACTTGCAAGAATTGCTGATCAATTGGCAATGATTACATTGCCATCGGTTTCCCTACGCCGGTGTTACCCGGTTCAGGTTCACAGGGTATGATCTCAGCCCGCTATTGCAAGCACCCCCAACCTATTCTGGTTTGGTTTAGACTCTTAAGATACAAGCCGCTGAATTGATCTTCAATAAAAAATGACAGGATACATTACTTTTTTGCTCAACACAGAATCATCCAGAGGGAGGTTGCAGTATGGCTTTAGGTTAATCTGTATTAGCTCTATTTGGTATTACTTAATTAATCGAACCGCAACAACTCGATTTTAGTTACATGTAGGTGATTATCCCGATCAACGGGATAACAAACGGGATCCAAATAAATTAATAACACAACCCGATGAAACTTTTCGAACAATTATTAGATATTCTACAGCAACTGAAAGTCAAATATATTTTCGGGGTACCCGGAGATGCCATTAATCCCTTGATCGAAGCGCTCCGAAAGCAAGATGAGATAACATTCATCCACGTTGCCCACGAAGAGGCAGGTGCTCTCGCTGCCAGTGCCATAGCGAAACTAACCGGCCAGCTTGCAGTATGTGCCGGCACCGTCGGCCCCGGAGCCATTCACCTACTCAACGGATTGTATGATGCCAAAAAAGATCATGCCCCCGTACTGGCTATCACCGGACAAATTCCCACCACAGAACTTGGCACAAATTATCACCAGGAAGTTGATCTGCATACCCTGTTTGGAGATGTAGCCTTGTATCGTACCTCAGTTTATAATCCCGAACAAATGCCGCGAGTGGCACTCGAAGCCTGCAATTCAGCCATCAACAACCGTGGGGTATCGGTGCTGAATATCCCTCATGATGTGGGATCCAAAGAGGTGTTCGATACAGATTTTCATCTTATAAACGATCATCGGGGAATAATTACACCGGATGATGAAAGCCTGAATAAAGCTGCTTCATTGATTAATAGAGCTAAAAATATTTCAATCCTGGCCGGTGAAGGGTCCCGTAACGCTAAAAACACACTTTTCAAACTTGCAGAAAAATTAAAGGCGCCTATTATTCATTCACTTAAAGCAGCGGATATTGTCCCCGCCGATCACCCGTACTCCGCCGGTGGATTAGGATTACTTGGAACGAGGGGCGGTGTGGAAGCATCCCAAAATTGTGACCTGCTTCTGATAGCGGGCTCCGACTTTCCATACCGTGACTGGTATCCCGAGGATGCGGCCATTGTTCGCATTGATCGCAAAGGTTCTGTCATCGGACGCCGGGCCCCGAATAATCTCGGGATTATCGGTGATTGCAAAATCGCTCTAAAAAAACTAATTCCGATGGTTTCGGAGAAATCGGATACAAGCCATCTGGAAAAAGTAAGGAAATCGCGCGATCAATGGGAAGAAATACAATCCCAACATATTGATCAGGATAATAATACCGAAATAATCCATCCGCAGCTGGTGGCTTCCAAAATTGGGGAGCTTGCTAATGACGAGGCTATCTTCAGTTGTGATACCGGGGCCGTAACTGTTTGGGCCGCCCGTCACCTCAAGCCGCATGCCAACCAGCGATTGATACTTTCCTTTAACCTGGCGTCTATGGCTTTTGCCATGCCCGGGGCCATAGGTGCTCAGTTGGCCTTTCCCGGACGGCAAATTGTCTCGCTATCCGGAGATGGTGGTTTCAATATGTTGATGGGTGATTTTCTAACGGCTGTGAAATATAAACTTCCTATTAATGTGGTTATTTTCAATAATCGAAAACTTGGGCTCATCAAGATGGAACAGGAGGTGGAGGGCTATCCCGAAAGCGAGACCAATCTGCAAAATCCTGATTATGCAGCCTTGGCAAAAAGTTTTGGAGCTCGCGGGTTTACCGTCACCCAAGCCTCGGAACTAGATGTAAAGCTACAGTCAGCTTTTGCCAGCCCGGAACCGTGCCTTATTGATGTGCATGTCAATCCGGATGAGCTGACCATTCCGCCAAAGATAAACGTGGAACAAGCTTTCGGTTACGGGCTTTCGAAAATGCGAGAGTTTTTTGAATGACGCCGTTAAATAGGTATGCTCGCAACATCCATCTCCCAAGTCTGATCTCGACTGGAGAAATCTTTTAAAGTAATCGATACAAAACTAGCTTGAAGGAGTAGGAAATACATTCATGCCCAAATAAAGATCCCCTGCCTTTGATATGGGCAGGGGACTTTGGGGAGATAGCTTGATCTGTAATAAATTCCTCTTTGGGTACCGAGATCCAGAAACATCATTCTGAGGTCCCGGTAAGATCAAGCGGTTGGCTTAATCATTGCCAACCAAGAATACGGCATTGCCGAATAATAATTTACCATTGTACCAGAAAGCCCGGAATAGCGGGTCATCCACCATATAGACTATGGATCCGCGACCCATATTCTGAACACCAAAGTCGAGCGTATTTTCAAGCTTTTTCTTGGCTTTATACCCGATAAATCCACTCATCACGGCATCCTCTTTGGCTACCCCCACATTCCAACCTTTGTCCAGATAAGCATACGCATCCGAATCCAGCTTCAGTGAGAAATAATTGTTCTCGTAACCAAAAGCCAGCGGATGTGAAGTATCCATCGTCACGCGGTAAACGGAACCGGTATTGTAATTTACGATATTCTCCCGTTCGCGGTTTCCGTATGTTTCCAATTGGTTTTCGGCCGAGGAGTCTTCCTTCTCTTCTTTTTTCTTCCACTTGAGTTGAAACCCATCTTTGTTAACCAGCAACCGATTCGCTCCTTCAACAGCAATCAACTTTCCACCTGAAGAAATCCATTCTTTGATATCTTTCAAACGATCCTTCGTGAGCGTATCGCGATAATATCCGCCAGGTAGAATGAGCACATCAAAATCTGTGAGAGCCAACCGGTCAAAATCATCAGTGCTTACCAATGTGACCGGGTAATCAATCTGACGATCAAAATAATGCCAAATCTCTCCCACCATTGAAGCTGAGGTTCCATCACCCGAAAGTAATGCTACCCGCGGTTTTTTGATGTACCGCATCGTCGAAGATCCGAAGTCAGACCCGGATTGGGCCAAACCAGTTGACACAGGGTCTAACTGCTGATCATGATCGGTGGCGATACGCTGGACCAATCGGTCAAAAGTGTTACCCATTGCTTTATTGTCGCTGCGTGTGATAACCAAAGTGCCGGGCTGATATTCTTTATCACCAATTTTGAAATTATATGTGGCAAAACGAACCTTGATATCATGCTTCAAGAAATCTGCTAGCATTCCCACATCTTGCAGGTCCTGCCACCCGGCCAAGTATGCATAGGGAGTCCCAGTCGCATTATTACTAATATTCTTCTGTGGGGCATCGGCGGGGCGAACATCCAAGCGCCTGGTAAGCGCATAACCATCGAGTCCATACGCATAGTGCTGCTCCCAGGCTGTAATATCATACGTCACCGAATCAGCAAGCTCAGGGCGCGGTTCAAACAACACCCTCGCCATCACCGACTTGGGTTGATACACACTCACCAGGTAATCATCACTGTCTACCTGAACGCGCTCAGTCTTTCCGGTCTTATAATTGTAACCGTCCAGCGTGCGAGAACGGTCAGCCTTTCCATATTCAACCTGGTGCTCATCCAGCAAATGAAACAGTGCCCGTAACTTATCGGGATCGTTATCCGCTTTTATCACGAATGTCTTGTATGTGCCCTTTGGGTTATTTCGGGCGGTATCATAATACTTGGCAAACTCATCCACCAGCTCTTTGGCATGTTGTGAACTGACTTCAATCGTAGAAAGGCTGGTCGTAAAATGATGAGTAAGACGGTCGGTAAGTGTAAGGGTATCACCTTCAGCTTTCAGGATACCCAAGCCAGCGATTCCACCCCCGGCTTGCTCGTAAGTCATACCAATAGAACCGTTAAAGATCGGATACGTATCCCCATAGCTCGGGTAAAAAAGGTCATACACTTCACGAGTGAAAAACAACCAATTATTCTGATTAAAATATTTGGCATTGTTTCGGCCAATAGTATACTGAAACTGACTTTGCCAATCGGTTATAGCCTTATGAAAGGGTTTAGCAGCCGGGGCAAAATAATAAGGTTCTTCATATCCCATCTCGTGATAATCCACATGAACCTGTGGCAGCCACTGTTGGAACACGCTTATGCGTGCACGACTTTCTTTCTGTGTCAGCCAGGCCCAATCACGGTTCAGATCAAAGTAATAATGATTATAGCGTCCGCCCGGCCAGGGCTCATGATGCTCCCGGGAATCAATACCGATATTGGGTTCATCCCCCACGGTCTCTTTGTACCAATGTACATACCGATCACGGCCGTCGGGATTGAGCATGGGATCTATAATTACCACAGTATTCCGCAACCAGCTTTTGGTCTTGGCATTATCAGGACGTACAAGTTCGTATATCGTCTTCATCGCAGCCTCACTGCTGGATGCCTCGTTGCCATGCACATTATAGCTTAGCCACACAATCACCGTACTATCAGCTGTAGGGGATCCGTCCATCAAACCAGCCCGTTTCAGATTGTTTGTTCGAATCTCTTCAAGCCGCCCCATGTTCACTTCGCTTGCAACAAATGCCAGCTTAAGTGCCCGTCCCTCATTGGTTTCGCCGTATTTTTCCATTCTCACCATTGGAGAATTCTCAGCTACCTGATGAAAATATTCCATCACTTTATAATAAGGCGTCCAGTGCGTTCCAAGTTCATAGCCCAAAAATTCCGATGGAGACTGCAATCCCGATTGCGCCATGACCGGCGTAACAAGAAGTCCCATAAAAACAATAAATAACAGTATCGTAATTCTATCGCGTTGAGTCATTATTATCCTTCTAAGCATTAATTTTGATGATGAATGAGTAATAAACTGTTCCCGAAATAATTCGTCATTAGATATAAAGCAATTCGCCCTATTAAGTCAATCATATTAAAAATTTTAACAACTTTGGGAAGAATTAATATAAGACACTCTTGAGGCTAAAATATTAGTTTTCCAACTGCCCACAATCTGCATTGCAAAGCTCATCCGTTGGCTGGTCGGCCGGAGGCCACTTATCAAGATCTATATCAAGCTTTTGCCCTTCCCCAAGCAACCGATTTCTAAGCTTTTGATAGGGTATATCCTGAACCCTGCTACCAGTCTCCAAAGCGATATCCGCCGCATTGCCCGCCGACTGGGCTAACACCATAAAAACCGGCTCCATCCGGATTGAGCCAAATGAAATATGGGATGCTGACACCCCATTGCAGCATACCAAAAGATTTGCACACTCTTCGCGACGTGGAATCAAAGACCGGTACGAAATAGCATACGGGCCGCCGGGAGTATATTCAAGATTTCCCTCATTCTGGGCTACTCCCTCATCAGTCACATACCTTTGCACATTATGTGAATCCATATTGTAAGAACCCAGTCCCACCGGATCATCAACTACCGTTAACCTGCGGCAATCATGCTCAGTCATCACATATTCACCAATCAATCGCCTCGACTCACGAATATACAGCTGAGGAGGCCATCCACCATTATCCCCAAATTCATCTGCAGCTAATCCCCATTTACCAACCTCACTTCTGACTTTTTCGGGAACTCTTGGGTGATTCGCCAAGGTCCACAGTAACCCCTGTTGATAATTACGATGGTCAGCAATGATGGCAGACCGCCGGGCATAGTCCCCGTCCGGGTACCCATAATTCATCCCGATATAGTCGGTGGAAAATGCCAATTTATTGTTGATATCCGTTTTCCTGTTAGGCATGGGCGAATTAATCCAGGGAATTCTGTGATCTCCCGCCTCGAAATTTCGTAATAACAATTCATAGGTTAGTTCGTCATATGACTTCGGCTTTTCTATCGGTATTTTATTCTCCTCCACATCGGTAAGAGTCAAACGAAAACAGTAGGCCTGAACCTTGTGATCTCCCTCCCCATCTGAACCTGGATTTTGTTTATTAATCCCCGGTAATACGCCACTTTGGGGCTGGCCGGGTTCTAAATACGGATCGACATTTTTTCGAAAAATATGATTATGGGTCCTCCTTTTCTGAACACCGTTTAGGGTTTCACCGTATTTAGAATTAGCTTCTCTGCCAACGGTGTAAGAAATACCCGCCTTAGCAAGGAGATCAGCTTCATAAGTGGCATCGATAAATATTTCTCCCTTGTATACATTGCCGGATTCCATCGTAATAGCTGTAATTTTATCGCTGCGTCTATCCACCGCTTTGCCACCAAGAACTAAACGCTCATTCATGACAACAGGAACTCCTGCCTCTTTCAACATGGTTTGAAACACCTGTTTCGCGGCATGCGGTTCAAATGCAAACATTCCCTTGCCCTCCTTCTGCAACCTATCCGTCGTCTTCATAAATTTGTTCCAGGTCTGATACTTCCAGGCATCATCATTTTTATAATACTGACGAATCCTGTGATAGAATTCCAACGACATCCCTCCAATTGTCCCTTCGATCCCAAGATCTGTCTGTCCCAGTCCTCCCGTAGTCAATCCTCCCAGGTGACCGGAAGGTTCGACAATAATGACGGAACGTCCTTTTCGCGCTGCCGCAACGGCTGCAATAATCCCTGCTGAGGTACCCCCATAAACCACGATATCGTAAACCTTGTCGCCGGGACCTTTGCTACGGCGGCTAAAAAACTCGGGAAGAAATAATCCCCCCGTCAGTAAAAAAGATTTTTTTAAAAACTCTCTCCGTTTAAGTGACATATCTTAAAGCGTTTATTTTCGGTACTGAGTCTACAAGGTAATGATATTAGGCATCATCACAAGAACGTATCTCTTAATAACTCATTCATCGCGATTCTTTTCCAACTCGTTTTGAACTTGCTTCACCACAGTATCGACAATGGCATTAGGTATTGGAATCGAGAGATTGTACTGGGCTATTTTCCATTCCCCGCTTTTATATACCAGTACTCCTGTACCCCGTGCCGGTCCTAAATTCGGCGTATCCAGTGCTTCGTCAAACCAGGCGGTAGAACCACTATCCGAGAAATAAACATGGCGTTCAATTGGAGTGAAATCCCACGCTTTTCCCCGATCAAAATAAGGTTTCGCCCAGGGCTTAAATTGGGCGACTGTCCACCGTTCTGTCGCGTCGGTCCCCAAAAAGATGGCGCTGTCGCTTTCAAAATGATTGAAATAGCGATCAAAGTCGGCCCGGGACGCCGCATCGTGCCAATCATCAAGTACGGCATTTACGACTTGGGAGGATGGCCTTCTGTGTTTGTTCGCAGGCTGGCAGCCTGAAATCATGAAAATTAATAAGGTAATGCTCGATATTTTTTTCATTTTATTTTCTTATATGAATTAAACTCATTTCTGCTCTACCGAATGATTGATGGTAAGGAATGGTTGTTAATTCCCAAAACAGGTTTGTGCAAATGTTAGAACTTTACTTCCTAATCTGCTAATTTTCTGCCAAAAATAATCAACCCTTTTCATGTCCATAACCAACCAGGAAATTGCAGCACGACTTCGCGAAATTTATCAATTGATGCAATTGGCGGGGGAAAACCGATTCCGAGCAATTGCTTTTGATCGTGCTGCCCAGACTATCGAATCATTAAATGACGACATCAACACCTACATCGAAAATGATTCGCTGACCAATATTAAAGGCATTGGCGATTCCATAGCTAAAGATATCCGTTCTTATGCCGAGACAGGTAAAATTGAAGTACTGGAAGCTCTCCGCGAACGTATTCCCGAGGGAGTCGTCAAATGGCTGGATATATCAGGATTAGGACCCAAAAACATTGCTAAGATTCATAAAGAACTGGGTATCTCAGAACTGAATGAGTTAAAAGAAGCATGCGAAGACGGTCGAGTTGCCGGCTTGGACGGACTGGGTGAAAAATCAGCCGAAAAAATTTTGAAATCCATTGAGTGGATGGAGCAGTTCGATGAACGTTGTCGGTTAGACCAAGCGGTTGCAATAGCCGAACCGATGTACCATTTCTTGAAAGAACTGGAAGGAGTTAAATATATTGAAATTGCCGGATCACTTCGACGCTCCAAAGAAACGATCGGCGACGTGGACATCTTGATTGGTGCCAAAGAGAAACATATCAATAACCTGTTTGATGCATTCGTAAACCATGAACTGGTGGTTGAAGTCTTGGGACGCGGCGATACCAAGAGTTCTATTCGAACCAATGAAGGCCGCCAGGTTGACCTTCGGATTGTGAAACCGGGGCAATTCCCTGCGGCCCTTATGTATTTCACCGGCAGCAAGGAACACAATGTAGTCCTGCGGCAACGGGCACGGGAACGCGGCCTTTCTCTTAATGAATACGGCCTTTTTAAGCTAGATGAAGATGGGGATACCAATTTTAATGCTCCTATTGAATATTCCTCTGAAACAGATATTTATCAAAAACTGGATCTGCATTTTATCCCGCCGGAACTCCGTGAAGATCGGGGAGAAATTGAGTTCTATGAATCGAATAACACCATGAGCCTGGTGGAAAATGACGATATCCGCGGGGTCATACACGCACACAGTACTTGGAGCGATGGTAAGTTTTCGATCAGAGAGATGGCCGAAGCCTGCATTGCGCGAGGTTACGAGTACCTGGGTATTACCGACCACTCTCAAACGGCAGCCTATGCCGGAGGACTTTCACCGGATGATGTTAAAAAACAGTGGGAAGAAATTGACAGACTAAATGAAGAATTGACTGAAGCAGGCAAGAATTTTTTGATATTTAAAGGTATCGAATCCGATATCCTCAGCGATGGAAGCCTGGATTATGAAGATGAACTGCTTGAGGGGTTCGATTTTGTAATTGCCAGCGTTCATAACGGGCTGGACATGTCGCGTAATAAAATGATGAAACGGTTCCGTAACGCCATTAAAAATCCATTCACCCGGATTATCGGTCATCCGACCGGCCGTCTTCTGCTACAACGTGAGGGAAGCAAGCTGGATATGAATGAGCTTATCGAGCTAGCTGCAAAACATAATACAGCAATCGAAATTAATGCTAATCCCCATCGGCTGGATCTGGACTGGCGTCACGGAAACAAAGCTAAAGAAGTGGGGTTAATATCGTCTATCAACCCCGACGCTCACAGCAAAAAAGGCATAGACAACATTCCCTATGGTGTGCGTATTGCCAGGAAAGCGAAGTTTGAAAAAGAGCGTATCCTAAACACCAAGAAGGCGACGGACTTAACAAATTGGTTTAGCATTTGTGAGACTTCCTCCAATTGAATCCACTTACAAGTTCGAGCCGTGTTGGAAACACAATATGTAGTATTTTTGCCTGTTTTATATAGAGTAAATGTAGAATTCATAAAGAGAAGGCCATGAAATATATCCAGTTTACATTACTTTTCGCTTTCACCTTTTTTCTGCTGATCCCACATGCCACCAACGCCCAACAGAGCAAAAAAGTAATGCTCGCCGGCTATAAACAGCATCCCGCTGTAGGTACCTCCGGTTCGGGGATGTTTACTGTAAAACTCCAGGGAGACACCCTGCTTGTTCAGGGTGATTTTTCCAAGTTGATGAGTCGTTTTACCGGCGCCTATATAATGGTAGGTAAACCCGGTGAGAAGGGAAACGCTTTGTATACGTTAAAAGTGAAAACCAACGAAAAACACACCGGTGGAACGCTAACAGCCGAAGGAAACACCCATGTGCTTAACGAGGCTCAGAAAGCACTCTTAAAAAAGGGGAATCTGTACTTCCTGGTTGCTTCCGCCAAACATCCAAACGGGGAAATAGTAAGTCCAATACCACCGATGGGAAATGAGTGACATCATTCACCTACCATCGGTTTCTCTTTTTCAATCTTAAATAAACGAATACTATCATTATTCCGCGCTACAAGTATGACCTTGCCGATGCCGTCAATATTGATCGATTTTATCGCTCGAATCTGTCCGTCGACACGTAGCCCATGTCTTTGGGCGGGCAAAGTAATCAAACTATCATCCTTAATGCCGAGGACAGTTCCGTAGCCAGCATCATACCGCCCAACTTCGGGATCAGTATTATATAGGTTGCCTCCCATTAAAAGTTCTTTTCGCCCATCACCATTCAAATCGGTAGAACACAGTCCATAGATGGTGGTAAGCTGTGCTTTCATCGGCAACTCCTGAATACGAAATGTTCCCGTCCCGTCGTTCCACCCCACCACGCTGGCTAGCTGTGTCACCGAATTGTGGTAACTTTGGTCGAGTTTTTGAGGTGGGAAAATATCCCTTATTGTCTTGCCCGCATACGACTTATAAGTCGGATATTTATTTTCTAAGTAAGGCAGTTGCTCAATTAGATCATGTCGAAGGGCCACAGGATATGAACTTCCATCTTTGTAATTCGTAATAATCGGATCTATTGTTCCATTGTTATCAAAGTCATTCACCCACAGCTCAATTGGATACTCATGGGATGCCTTAAACCGTGAGTTAAGACCGTGATTACCGGCAAGGATGTCCAAATCGCCATCACCATCCAGATCTTCAAGCAACAAAGAATGCCACCAACCAGCAGTATTTTCAAGGGTTTTCCTTGTGAATTTTCCTCCATCATTTTCAAAAATTGTAAGCGGCATCCATTCCCCTGAAACCAGTAAATCCATATCACCGTCTTCATCAATATCCCCCCACCGAGAATCCGTTACCATTCCAATCTCTTTGAGCTCCGGTGCCACATCTTCTGTAACATCGGTAAAATGTCCATCACCATCGTTTTGAAGAATATAGCTATCCACAGGCATCCCCACTGCAAACGGCTGCAAACGAATGCCCAGAAATAAATCAATATCACCATCTCCATCAAAATCCGCCGCACTGACACTACCCGCTGTCTTATATTTCCAATTGGAAAAACCGAGTTCCGATGATTGAAAACCCCCACCAGATTTTTGAAAGTAGAGCCTGTCTGCAAGGGCGGAACTACTGGAAGGAAATTCATTGCCACCGCTGGCTACGTACAGATCCTGGTTGCCATCTCCATTTGCATCGAACCAGGTACAATCGATGTCTTCACTGGATGCATCCTTCTGAAAAGCTGCTACCTCTTGCCGCGAAAATATACCACCGGGTTGTTGAACAAAAAGCACTCCGGGCTGTCCTTTTGCGCCCCCGACATAAAAATCTTCAAGGTTGTCGTTATTTATATCAGAAGTACAGACAGGCGGTCCCTCCGTTGACCGCATCTGATACAAAAGATGATCACGCTTGAAATCGTTAAAGCTATCTTCTTTATGAGACCACCTAACTCCAAGTTGAGAAGTGATATCCCGGAATTTATATGACAGCTTCTTAAGATCAGGTGCTTTTGGTATCCCTTCCGATTGAGCTTGACCTTCGTCTAATATCAATTCCTGGTTAGTTTTGACATCTCTTTTTTTAGTCACACCTCCGTTATTCCAATTGACTATAAGCGAATCAATGGTCTCAACATCACCAAACCCGAATAAAAGGCGGTGATCTACAGCCGACTGAAATCCCCGAATGGGAAACTGTTCAGCGTACCACTGTCTACCCTCGGCCCAGGCGGTCACCTCAGTCCCAATAGCGTCGGTATTGACCTCCTTGCCTTCCAAATCGATCCTCAGCCAATGCCGGTCGGGATGTAGCGTAGTAGCATTATTCTTATAAATAGATGCTTTTTCATTAAGATTGTTTATTACCAAATCAGGGTCTCCATCGTTATCCAGATCACCGTATGCAGATCCGTTAGAAAAACCGGGGTAATCCAGTCCCCAACTTGCGGTAGAATCAGCAAACCTCATTTCCCCACTATTATAAAAAGCATAATCTGAGATTGGGTTCGAAGGAATGATATCAATAAGTTTTTTAAAATTGATTGTGCTATCGCGCACAATTCTCTTTACCATATCCTGCTGCGAAACTTCCTGGAGATAGTCCAGGTCCGTAATATCCTGATACATGCCATTTGCTACGAATATATCTCGGCGTCCATCCAGGTTCAGATCAACCAGGTTTGCCCCCCAGCTCCAGTCCGTAGCATCCACACCGGCGTAACGACTTACTTCACTGAAAGAACCGTTGCCGTTATTCAATTGTAGAGTATTCCGGGTAAATTGATGAAAATAGCCGTCTTTGACATATTCTTTATAACGCTCCCAGCTATCAAAAGTCGTAACCCTCTTCAAACGTTTCTCGTCTCTGGGCAACATGTCAGTGACGAAAATTTCCGGATACCCGTCTCCGTTCATATCCGCCGCATCGCCCCCCATGGCAGCTGCGCTGATACTTTTCATTTGCTGTTCTAACACTTCCCGAAAAGTGCCGTCCCGGTTATTCAGATAAAGATAATCTCTTTCAAAAAAGTCATTTGAAACGTACAAATCCGGCCATCCGTCTCTATTTACATCAGAGACCGATGCACCCAGTCCAAAGCCTATTTCACTGCTATAAATTCCTGCTTCTTTGCTAACATCGGTAAAATGATTGCCGTCATTTCTATACAGTTTATCCCCTCCCAGGTCATCACGAATAAGACGGGTGTTCTTTTTCTGATCAAAACTGCCAATGGCCCGGTACGAATTATTTACCAAATACAGATCCAGGTCGCCGTCATGATCGTAATCGAAAAAGTTACCCTGTATGGATAATGCCCCATCATCTATGCCGTAGGTGGCGGCTTCCTCAGTAAAGGTAGTATCTCCGTTGTTAATAAAGAGTTCATTCCTCCGATCATCTCCATTTACAATTCCAGAGTTGCATACATAAATGTCCAACAAGCCGTCCCCATTTACATCAACCATACTCACGCCCGTAGTCCATGCATGTTTTCCGCCTACCTGTGCTTTTTCTGTAACATCAACAAACTTAAAATTGCCCCGGTTTAAATAAAGACGGTTCTTCTTCATATTAGCAGTAAAAAACAGATCCACCAATCCGTCATTATTAACATCCCCAATGGCCACGCCGCCGCCATTATAAAAATTTCGGTAACGGTAAATATTAAAATCCTGCTCAAACTGAAGGTCGTTGGAAAAATTTACACCTGTCTCATTTGCCGGAATTTTGGTGAATAGTTTTTGACGGTCGCTATTTTGGCAGGAGAGGATTATTGATAACAAAAAACCAAAAGCCAACAAATTTAATAGTCGAATCATCATACCCGTTTTATGAGTCGTTACTGTTCCTTCGCCTTTTCGCTGTTGACAGACAAATCAACATAGTTAACCGCTACCTTCTCATCACCTTTGGTAAAAATGGCAATTCGTTTGTTTTTATCCACCATAATATAAGCCGGGATACCCAATTCCGGGTGTTTCATCTTTATAAATTTATGTTTATAGATCTTCTGAAATTTCTTTAACACTTTGACTTCCAGGCTATCGGACCATAAATCGCGA
>JASFMR010000063.1:0-21750 GCA_050117475.1 Balneolaceae bacterium
TTTTTCACCCTCGCTCATATCCGAAAATCGTGAAAAAGGCCGCTTGCTAATCAGCAGGGTCTCGAAAGGCCAGAATGCCCAATACGGAACCAATACGGCAAAGTGATCATTTTCAACAACAACGCGTTTATCCAAATCCAGCTCTATTTCAAGATAATCTTTAAGCAGCGTTTCTTTATACTTGTCAAAATATGTAGTCTGCTGCTTTAACTCTTTTGCAGGTTCATCAGGAATCGTCTCTTGGGCCCAAATTTGCCCATGCGGGTGTGGATTGCTGCACCCCATGATTTCGCCCTTGTTTTCGAAAATCTGCACATAATTAATGTAGGGGCGTTCACCCAGCGTCTTATATTCATTGGTCCATATATCGACAACCTCCCGAATTTGGGAAATTTCCATCTCAGGAAGGGTTAAATCATGCCGTGGAGAGAAACAGATGACCCGGCAAATCCCTTTCTCTCCCTTTGCCACCATCAAATCTTTCTCTTTATGGATAACCGAAGGCGTATCAGGCTTTAGAGAGCTAAAATCATTGGTGAACACAAAAGTACTCTCATAATCAGGATTTTTTGCATCCCCAGCCCGGTTGTTACCGGGACATAGGTAACATTTTGGATCATATTCAGCTTTCCGCTGATCCGAAACTTCTTCTTGTTTACCCTGCCATGGACGGTTTGCACGATGCGGAGAAACCTGTACCCATTCTCCGGTTAGAGGATTTAAACGACGATGCGGATAATTTGATAAATCAAGTTGCATATGCGTTAATTCATTTTTGAAACTTTTTTAGGCTCAATTAGATGAGTGCCCCCCGAAACTTTTGTAGTATAAACTTTCAGCTCCAGATCTGTTTTCTGGAAATAAGTCTCCGTAATCTGTTTCGTAAATAATTCAAGATGATTTTTATCAACGAGATTGATCGTGCATCCTCCAAAACCACCGCCCATCATTCGGGCCCCCATTACTCCTTCAATATTCCGTGCGGCATCTACCAGGATATCCAACTCTTTACAACTGACTTCATATTCATTACGTAAACCGGTATGAGAAGCAAACATTCGCTTCCCAAAGGATTTCAGATCATTATTCTGTAAATCGTGACAAGCCTGCAATACCCGTTCGTTTTCTTCGATCACGTATTTGCAGCGTCGAAAAACAGTCGGACCAATTTCATCCTTATGGCCCTTTAACAACTCAGGAGAGACGTCCCTTAAACTCGTAATTTCCGGTTCATATTTTTGTAAGATCTCGACCCCTTGTTCGCATTGTTCCCGCCTCAAGTTGTATTCCGAAGAAGCCAGCTCTCTTCTAACCTGGGTATCGCACAGTACTATACGAATATTGCTAAATTGAAAAGGGTAATATTCGTATTCCAGTGAACGGCAATCCAGTTTCATGGCATGCCCCTGCTTTCCATTCAGGCTTATAAACTGATCCATAATACCGCATTGGACACCCACAAATTTATTCTCTGCTTCCTGCGCAATTTTGGCCATTTCTACCGGGGGTATCTCAAAATCAAATAATTGCGCCAGCCCGAACAACACGCCCCCCTCCAGGGCAGCTGATGAGGACAAGCCGGCCCCAATGGGGACATTCCCCCCAAAGACACAATCAAATCCTTTTGAAACATTATAACCGTGTTTCTGGAGCCTGTCTATAACTCCCAGTAAATAATTAGGCCATCTCTTATCTGATTTATGCAACTCACTTACTAAATCAGCTTCGAAAGATTCCTGCTTGTCAAAAGCATAAAAACGACATTTCCCCAATGAATTCAGGGCCATAGCCATTACAATACTTTTGCTGATAGCTGCCGGCAGAACAAAACCATCATTATAATCAGTATGTTCTCCAATTAAATTGACACGACCCGGAGATTGTATCAGAATACAATTGTTGTCAAAGAGCGATATGAATTTATTTTTAATCTGCTGAATAATATGATTCATCAATATCTTTTTATTGTTCTACTGTTACCCCGTTAAATGCCCATAATAGAATTCCTCCGAATATGCCCATGATACTTCCCCACCAGATATCAGGATGCAGATAGTGCAAAACAACGGGGTTTTCAGGGGGATAGGCTACATAATACAGTCCTGACCCTAAAATGATCACTCCTATTGTCAACATAAGTAATCCCACAAAATACCAGATAGTCTTCATTCCATTTTGTTCTTGCTTCTCAGACATAAAATCCTCCTGTTGTTACCAGAAATAAATGTTTAAAATGATTAAGACGATAGCAGAGGCAATAGCGTAAAAGATCGGTTTCTTGTAAAATGGCAGGTGAGACAAATCGGCCTCTTCCGTCATGCCCTTCACCAAGCCAACAAGTTCTTCTCTTGGTTTCTTTTTGGTAAACAAGCTAATTAGAATCGTTACCACAAAACATATCAACCATGCCCACCAGGCCCTCCAGAAATTTGCCGCCATATCGCTGGTCACATTTGAAAAGGTAATGGCACTTCTGGATATCCAATGAAACTTAACAGCCAGGTACATACCTATAGACGAACCCATCCCGGCTATCAATCCCCAGAAAGCCCCGTTGGGTGTTATCCAGGTAACAAACATCCCCAGTAACATGGTGGCAAATAGCGGGGCGTTGACCCAGGAAAAAATAGCTTGCATATAATCCATAATCGTTGGCATGCTCATGGCCCAGTAAGCCGTGACAATACTGATCAGGATTCCAACGATTGTAGCAACGCGTCCCATCCAGAGCAGGTGCTCATCAGAAGCATCTTTGTTGACGACGGACTGATAAATGTCGTAGGTCCATACAGTATTGAAGGCACTGATATTCCCTGCCTGTCCCGCCATAAATCCGGCCAACAAAGCCGTGACTCCCAATCCTATAAGACCATTAGGATAATATCGTTTAAGCAACATTGGTAAAGCAGAGTCATAATTCACAGACCCATCTGCAGCGTGCAAAAGATGAAACCCACTGCCGGGATCGTGAGCCAGGACATAGGCTATAAGGCCGCCGAGGACCACAATAAAAGGAAGCGCCATCTTAAAAAATGAAGCCACAATCGGAGTCATCCGTGCAGAGCGAATATCTTTTGCGGAAAAAGCCCGTTGAATCACCAAAAAATCTGTCGTCCAATATCCAAAGGAAAGCACAAAGCCAAGTCCCATAACGATACCGCCCCATGTTACCATCATGCCATTTTGGGCAGGGTTTCCCGATGTTGACCAAAGCGTATTAAACGTATCGGGAACACGCTGCAGAATCTCAGAAACAGATCCGATATCCACAACTCCCAGAATCACCACCAAGAACAGGCCAAACCAGATCAGGAAAAACTGTAATATCTCGGTAAAAATAGCCGACATCAATCCACTGAGCGTTACATAGACAGCAACCGTTGCAGCAGAGATCCAAATGCTGACATTCCAATGCCATCCCAAAAAGGTATGCATGACCAATGCCATCGCATAAAGGTTGATACCGGAAACCAGCAAGGTCATAACTGCAAAAGCAATACCATTTAACACCCGGGTTTTCTCGTCAAAACGCAGTTTAAGATATCCCGGAACTGACTTAATTCGGCTGCTATAATAAAAGGGCATCATATAGATAGCCAAAAACAACATAGCCGGTATAGCCCCGATCCAGTAAAAATGAGCTACGTACATACCATATTTAAAGGTATTTCCCGTCATACCGAGCAGTTCGAGTGCCCCCATATTGGCAGACAAAAAAGCCAAACCGGCTACCCAGGAACTATTTTTACGACCGGCAAGAAAATAATCATCTCCACTTTTGGTAAATTTCTTTAAGTAAACTCCTATTCCAATGATGAAAGCAAAATAGATACCAATAACTAGCCAGTCTATAAAATTTAATGCAATCGATTCCATTTAATTAGCTGCATTTAGAGTTTGAATTATCCGTATTCCTAATCTTTTATCTGATCTGTTGTTGTAAAATGATATTCCGTCAGGCTTCTAAAAATTTCTCCCGGTTTTAGAATAGTAGAGGGAAAGTTGTCATGGTTCGGGGAGTCCGGAAAATGTTGCGTCTCAAGGCAAAATGCGGATCGATATTTATAAGGTTGATCTCCTTTTCCAAGATCCGAACTATCTAAAAAATTACCGCTATAAAACTGGACCCCGGGCTGGGTGGTAAATACCTCCAGTACACGGCCGGTTTTGGGATCCGTTGCTCGTGCTGCCAATGAAAAAGTCTTTGGATCGGTTTTATCCAGCACAAAGTTGTGGTCATAACCATGACCATTCTTCAATTGTGTGTTATCTTCATTAATACGCTCACCAATGCTTACAGGAGTTGTAAAATCGAAAGGAGTTCCCTTCACCGGGGCTATCTCACCGGTGGGAATAAGTGTAGAATCGATAGGTGTGTATTGTTCAGCACGGATCATAAGCTCATGATCGGTAATCGTTCCCCTTCCGGCTCCGTGTAAATTGAAAAAAGCATGATTGGTCAAGTTGACTACCGTTTCCTTATCGGTAATTGCAGTATAATCTATTCGGAGCGTGTTATCCTCATCCAGCGAATACAGTACTTTTATATTCATTTTTCCGGGGAAACCTTCTTCCCTATCGCCTGAAAAGTACTGAAGTTGTAAATGTTGGTTGTCGAGCTTATGAGCATTCCATACGGCATTGGAAAACCCACCCGGTCCCCCATGCAGTGTATTTACACCATTATTTATAGGAAGCTGATAGCGCTTCCCATTAAGAGTGAAATTTCCGCGGGCGATCCGATTGGCGTAACGGCCGACGAGTGCACCGAAGTAAATTTCATTGGCATTCAAATATCCATTGATATTGTCAAAACCGAGAACCACGTCTTCAAAATCACCATTTTTATCAGGAGCAGTCATGGCAACAATCCTTCCCCCATAATTAGTGATGGCGACTTGCATTCCCTGCTCATTCGTTAAAAAAAATAAATCCGTTTTTCTACCATTGACCGTAGTTTGAAAATCTGATGCATTCAAATTGATACCCTTGTTATTTGATGAGGATTGGACCCGATTTTTATTTTGGCAGCCAAAAGCCAAAAGATTAGAAACCATTAAAAAAATAGTTAATAACTTTTTATACATAAGTATTAAGTTTTAAAGTTGCATTAAAAAAGATCTATGTAAAATAAATGTCAATAGACAGAGTAATGGACTACTATTTAAAAATTAATTGTGATTGTCTTAGTTGATGTAACTTTTGTTTGATCCTTAAAGCCAACTGAAATAATATATTTATGACCCTTTCTCTCAATTATTTCTCCTTGTTTAATAGACTTAATATTCATACCACTATATAATTCCAATATATAGTCTCTAGAACTTTTCCCTTCAATTGTCAATAAATACTTACTTCCATCAAATTCTTCATTGATTACCTTAATTCCACTGCTTTCAGATCCTACCTTGGGAATTCGATATTTAGGTAATACTCCTACCCCCTTTCCAATTACTACCTTAATAAGCGTTTTGTCGTCAATTTTAAATTCGGGAATATCTAAAAGAACACTTTCACCGGTTCGTTTAACATTATAATCCACCTTTCGATCATTTAAAGTCACCTTTCGAACTGATGAACCAAGAGGGAGATGAGGGTTAAAATCCACCCTTAAGGATTCTTCCCCATTATTATCAAAATGGTATTTAATGGCTTCCGTTGACATAATCATCTCAAAGTTTATATGATTGCTGCCGACTCTGATATTGTTAACCCCCACCCGTTCCCAATCCCAGGGGAAAAAAGGGGAAAGAGACAGGTGGTGGTTAACGGCATCAGGTTTGAGCATCAGCATTCCTTCCAAAATTGGTTGGAGTACCATGGTCTCAGACCAGCATTGATGAGCTGAAACACCTGAAGGTTTATACAATTCTCCATTCATAACCTCCTCAACATTACCAGATGCCCATATTTTATAAATCAATAAATTATTCATAACATGAGAGAAACCTTGCACTGCTCGTCCAGACTTATATTCTGCTAAAGATGTCCAACCGGTAAATAAAGGCCATACACTGCCATAATGATACCCGGCGGGTTGATAAAGAGGACTGTCATTGCCGAGAATACGAACTCCCCAATCAGAAGAAAATTTATCTGAATTATAAAGGGGCATAACCTTTGCAACCTTTTTAGTGTCAACGACCCCAAAATATATGGGAACTGCGGGTAATACTGTCTTAGTTGTATCATAAGTGCCATCAGCAAACTTACCATAGTTAAAAAAATCTGATTTTTGATTCCAGTATCCAGTATTAAGCCTATCTTTAACTTTATGGGAATCATTTAAATATTTAGCGGATAGCATTGGGCGCTTAACTAGTTTGGCTATATAAGCAGCTTCTTCAAGGGCTTTAGCCCATAAACCAGCCAAATAAAAGGTGGTATGTGCCCCAAAAAGTTTTCCACCTTCAATCCAGCCGTGACCTACATTTGTATTCTCTATGAGGCCGTCACCGTCGGTATCAGTACGGTAGCAATATTCAATTGCTTTCTGAATAGCAGGCCATTGATCTGTGATAAATGTCAAATCACCCGAATGCCTGAGGTAATGGCCTGCCAAAATGATATAAAGGGGAGTCGCATCAGCTGCATCGTAATGAACGGAACCGCTACTGGTCAGCTCATGATAGATCTTTCCGTTCACCTGTTGATAGCGCGCAAAGTTAGCCAATACTTCACGTACTGTCCTTGTATTCCCATAATCATCCAGTGCAAAGCTGCTCCATGCGGCATCCCTGCCGAAATACCAGGCATAGCCGGGCCGACCACTTACTCTTTGTGAACCGTCCCAGCCATGAGCTGTTGTGGCATATCCCGCCATTAGGGAGGTGCCCACGCCCGGCGTCCGTGCGATAAATTGATCTGTACCAACCAGCGCCCATCGATATCCTTCATTAAAAGTAGAGTCCGGACTATTAATCGTCAGTGAGTTATTAAGTAAGTTTTCATAATGATGATGACCCCGGATGAGTATCTCATGAGGATCTTGGCCGGCCTCTTGTAAAAAATTGATTGTTCGGTTGATTCCCTGGGCACCTGATGAAATTAACACATCCATCTGCCCGGTTTCTTCCAGTTTAAACAAAGCTATGGCCGCCACTTGTTTTTTATCAGTGGGCTTTCCTATTAAGATTCCCCTTTTTGTTATATTGAAGTCATTGAAAGTTCCCGCCATTCTTTTGAACGGCTTCTGGTTGAAACTGAGTACGGTGTTAAAATCCTTCGTCCTCTGATCTGTAACAATAAAACCGTTAATTTTATCTGTCCACTGATAAATCAAAGAGCCCATTGCTCGTGCGGAATATGGCCACATCATTCGCAAATTACTCTTAAATTTGATAATAAGTTCTAAACCCTTAGCCCCTTCCCACTCATAGTGAACTTCGGCAACCGGCTTATCGATAGAAGTAGTGATAATCTCGCGAAGTATAGCCCCATCAAATTTGTATTCTCGAATCAGGGCATCAGGGCGAGATGTAACCACAGGTGATAAGGTATTTAGCCAAGTGACATGCCCGTTTTTATGGCGTATTCCAGGTTGGTAATCACGAAGCGACATGACTGGATGTGTCCATATTTCTTCGATGCCCCCCTTCTCCCTACCCATAACCAGCATCCGTCGACCCGGAACATCCCAAGAGTTATTGCCTTTACTATCTGAATTTATGGAAAGGCTAGAAGCAGGAACCGTCCATTTCTTTGCAGGATAAATAGTAACGTCTCTGATATCAATTTTACTTGAAGCTACTTTAATTGGTTTGTAATTCCAATAATAAGCCGGTTGGTTATCATATTCACCAACCAGATACCGGACACAATTTTCGGTGAAGGTCGACAGTATTTCTTTATTAAAATTCGGTCTGGAAAAGTATGTGTATGCCCCAATAGCTAAGACACTCCCTTTCCCCAGAGAAGTCTGCCATAGCAGTTTATTCTGTTCCTTAAATGTGATATATGCCCATTCTATCCCGATTACTTTCGAAGCGGGAGCTCGGGGTTGCCGATCTTGGAAAAAGCCAAGTTTACGAACCGTATGGTCCTTCTTTGCGTGCCATATGTAAGCTCCTCCATAGAGATTCCGAAATAACGGATGGGTCCTATAAGCATGAAAACCTAATTTCCGGCCAAAGCCTTCGTCCCTTATTTTATCCGATCGAGACTGGATTTTAGAAGGCTCGATATTCCAATCGTTTAATAGGCGGACCGCATCCATAGAAAGAATTAGCTTACCTCCCTTGGTGATGTAGTGTTTAATAATCGAACCCGCTCTGTGTTCGACCTCGCTGATAGCTGCCGAATCCTGCCTGTGATACCAGAGAAGGTCATAGTCTTCTAATGAAGTATCTTCTCCAAACAATTGGCGAATATTCAGTGTGTCTATCCGAAAGTCGTCATTCTTGGATAAGATATGAAATAGGGAGTCGGTATCTACCGTGTAATGAAGATCTGGATTGGTAATTACCCCCACGCGGATCTTCGGCTGGCTTTTTGATGGTGCAAGAATAGTCAACAGGCATAGTATTGTCGTAATCAAAACAGACATTTTTTATTCGCTATAACTAATTATGGAATATCTTTAATTGATGTCTTTCACACAGCGGAATCCAACAGTAGCATTACGCTCAAACCCGGGTGAAACACGTAACCACTCTTGACGGTAGGTCAGTTTTTGAGGGCCGCCCTGTACATACCACCAGCTCGAGTCAGCTTTATAATAGCTTCCACCCTTGAGAATGATATAGCTATATGAACCGTTTTTATAAAGATCGTCAGTCATCTGCCATACAGAGCCCACCAAATCCGTTAGACCATAGGGATTAGCCCCTTTTGAATACTTTCCAACCGGATATAAATGCCCATTGCCGATATTGCAAAGTGTAGAATCGATTCCCTTTATATTTTTTACTTCCAGGGTACTTGTAATGCGTTTACTTTCCGTTTTTATATTCTCGCCGCTGCCCCAAGGCCATATCAGCTCTTTGGGAGTTTGAGCAGCATACTGCCACTCTGCTTCAGTAGGAAGTCGTTTTCCAGCCCATTTAGCATAAGCTTTTGCATCCTCATAGCTAACATAGGTAACAGGATATTTTCCTTTGCCTTCGGGATACTGATCATTTGTCCAATTTTTAAGGAAGTTTATCGCATTGTCCGGATGATAATTTGTAGCATCCAGAAATTCCTTGAATTCGGCATTCGTCACCGGATGTTTATCCATCAAAAAACTATCCATGTTAACTTCTTTGGGATAACCTTTAGTAGGGTAAGGGATAAAGTTGTCCCCTTGATCGACGTTCATTGTGAAGGATCCCGAGGGAATTCTAACCATTCCTTTGGGAGCACGCCTCACTTTCTTCGTCGGCTTAACCAAGCTAGCCAGTCGTGGTTGGGCCGGTTTTATGTGGACGATCCTTTCATCCAGAAGCTCATCATTATTATTGAAAAGCTGTACCACGAACTTCCCTTCAACCCTTCCAAAATAATCCAGTAGTCGAATCGATTTCGGATGAGTATCAAATATTTCCGGGCTCTTAGTGTACTCGGGGCGACCGGCCCAGACCTTAATCGTTCTACCTTTCGGAGAAGAGAAAGTCAATTTGTCTCCATATAGTTTAACATCCAGCAACTCTGGAAGTTTGGCAATTGCATCCACCGCCCCTTCATTGTTGGTTCCCAAATATTTCTTGTCGAATGCAGCAGCATCAACCGGAGCGTATGGCTGATTGTTCAGGGTATCCGGAATAATCTCACAGTAATTAAACAAATCGACGAAGTGGTATCCCTTTTCAGGCTTTATCCTGAATAACGGTCCGTTAAACCCTTCCGGAATCAAGCTGAAAACCGTATAAATCGTTTTATCGCCCCTTGGCCATTTGTTGACAAAAATGCTATCCCGTGTCGTGGAAATAAGAGGCGTATAAGCCTTCTCAAGAAAGTTGGAACTGTTTTCTCTGAGGATCCTGGTGGTTTCTCCAAGGAATTTGTACTGTTTATTAATCCAGGAAGGTTGCCCCGGACTGAAATAGATTACTTCGGTACCGTAACCGTTAAAAAAAGAAAGTGCATATTCACGACGAATACGTTCCTTATTTATATTCGCAACCCTGAAAATGGCAAACTCGGGTTTAATAAACTTATTCAAGTTTAACATCGGAGGATAATACAGTGCGTTATGCACACGGCCTGAAACGATGCCCTGCATATCTTTGGGAACCGCCATCCCTTCACTGTACATAACAACCCCATTTCGGACACTGTCGGCTGCTTCCTGTAGGGCTTTACTCGAACTGCCTTTGGTGTCCAGCACGACACCATCAGCGGAGGTTCGTTTGATCAATCGCGACATTCCTGCAAGCATATCTTCTTTTCTGGTACTTGTATCCCATGGATTGAAAGAGATAAAAAACTTAGTGCCGTTTTCACGAGCCGTTTGTGCCAAGTCTTTTATTTTTGGTAATCCCCCCGGTAAATCACGAAACAGATCCCATTGATTTCGCGGATCCAGGCCCAACACAGGCCAGGTTGGCCAAATACCTATAACATCATCGCCACCATATAGTTTATTGCCTCGTTTCAAAAATTTATCAAGAACATATGTTCCCGATTCCCGGTTATAAAACTGATGATCCCAGGCCATCATTAGATGAATAACATATGCATTCCGGATCCATTTTAGATCCTCTCGCTCAAATAGCGAGTTATCAAAATTTTGAATATCGTACAGGTAACGGTCCTGAAACATCTCGCGAAGGCCTGCCTGCCACTTTCCAGTATAGAAATCAGCATAAAAGTCATAGCTGACTCTGCCTCCTGGTGCTACCCTGGTGATGAAACGGTGCACTTCTGCCTTATCCGATTTCGTACGGCGCGTTAAACTACATATCGAAGCTTTTCCTTCGGTATGTAATCCTGAGTAACCCAATTCCCATGCATTATCGGGAACAATAACATTAACAGGAGAATAGTCTGGACGGAACAAATATGTTCTGGAAAGATAATTATTCCCTTTCCCAGTTATGTAAACATGATTTGAGCTTTCTCCGAATGGGACTACATTTTCTATAACGACAGTGTCTTCTGAGATATTTTTAAACGTCAAAGCCCCTTTCCAACCCGGATTAAATGAGGGATTAGGAGTCAGGATAGCTTCTAAACCGGACCATACCGCTACATATCCACTATCATTACGGCTAGCTTCAGCACTAGCAGTCGTAAGCAATTTCCCATCCAGTTTAAAGGAAAAGGCTGGTGTCCTCCTTTTTAACTTATATGCCTGTCCTTTCGTATTGCTGACACTACCTACAGTTAATCCCCGACCGGTATTCCAGTCGATATTTTGCATTTGTTGAGCTAGCGTTATATTGATTGTAGAACCAAGCAATAGGATTAGGGAAAGAAAGCGTTTCATAAATCTGTTAATAGTTGTATAGGATTATGGAGATCAAAAAGATTTAATTAATTCCGGTACCGTTCTATAAGTAGTTTTGCCAATATAGAGTCCCAGATATAATTTGAGGGAGAATCAAGGATTGTATTATCGGGACTATAAGATTCCCAGAAATTATGATTTCTTGATAGCTGGGTGGTCACAGCCAACATCATCTTATCCGATAATCTCTCTGCAGTATTATCATATCCATAGTTCCGAAGTCCATCGTAGACCAGGTAATCCCAAAGCATCCAAACCGGGCCGTTCCATTTGCAGCAATAATCTACATATGGACTGTAAAAAGGATCGTTGGCAGAAAGCGTGGGAACCCCATAGGTGCGCCAGAATTCTTCAGAGTTCTTAAGATGATCGACGAGACGTGCCGCCTGTTTTTGGGATGCCACTCCCGCCCATAATGGGAGAAAACCAATAATCTCTTTGCGCCTAAGATCACGACTCATAAAATGGAAGGAATGATTCTTTTTATCTACATGGTAATAGAAACCGCTTTGATCATCCCACATGTATTTGTTGATAAGATTGGATACGTGATCAGCTTTAGCTGACCACTGCTTCGATTCTTCCTTTTCACCCAGCTCAGCCGCCATTTTTGAGAGGCTTTTCATTTCACTGACGACCATAAGTGAGAGGTCCAAATCTTCTAGCTCATCAGATATATCTTCTTTGTCAATATCAAGATGCCGTTCTTTGGATACTTGGAAAATTACATTATACCAGTCTCTCACATTTTCAATTAGCCCATAGGGTCCCCATTCAAAAAGATCGTCTTTATCATTATCCCGGTTTTGTAACAACCAGTTAGTATATTTAATGCCCGAATCATAGGCCTGCTTAAGGAAATTACGGTCCTTACTCACTTTGTAGATTTCCCAGTTAGTCCAGCTATAGAAAGGTGATGAAGTCGTGGGTTCCCCTTTATGCGGATAAGTTTGTGCTCCGCGGGGACCCACACGATAAGGAATTAGTCCGTCTTTGCCCTGCTGTTCCATGTACACCCTTTGTGATTCCTCCGCCGATTGGGGATCCAGATAAGCATAAGCCATCATAGATAAAGACTCATGAAGCACCTGATGCCCGTGTCCCCATCCCCATTTCGGATTCCGGGAAAACACATAAAAATTATGGGTGGCTTTTCCCGTTGGCGGGAGCATACATCCCCGGGCCAAGTTAAGGGCACCAAGATAGACCAGCTTCTCGCTAGCTGTTTTAAAATCAATGCGTGGTATATTCTGGAATAGTTTAACATCTGCATCCAAATACGGCTGAAGATCTGCATTTTTGAGCTTGTTAATTTGACCAATAAGCTCAGCAGTATTTTCATCCTGCGCCTGAATGCCCCTTATATATCGGATATGTTTGGTTTCGCCCGGCTTTAGCTTAAATTTTTTATGCAAGGCCACCATATCTACCATGCCCCGTTTCTTCTGATTCAATGAATCATTTTTAAAATCAGTAGCATAATAATCTGTTTTTATCTTGTAATAAAAATCTTCGATAGACCCCTTGTATCCACCGTAAGAATACGGTTTAAAATTAGCCGTAAAGAATTCTCGCAGCTCAGTGGGATATGGGGCATCTGTATATAAGTTGCTGATGAGACGCTTCTTGGTCTCATGTCTTTTAAGCAGATAACCCTGATTCTTCTTGTCATACCCTTCGATATACAAGGAATCGTTACCAAGTTCCATCACTGGATAAGTTGAAATGCTTTGTTCCTTATTGGCGGTATTAGCAATCACCATATCCACAATGGAAATCTTGGAACTGTACACCAGAAAGGTCTCATAGACCTTTAGTTCCTTGAATGGCTCATATTCCAGCATCACCATATCCGGAAATGAGGCCACCACATGTGGCTTCCGGTAGTATTTTCCTACCCGATCAATAGCGATTTTATTGATCAACCAAATATTATACATTCGGCCTGCCTTGTCACTGGAATAGTTCAACGGCAAGTTGTCAGTATAAAAATTCATTTTGTAGGCCTTGTCACCGTACAGGCGGGAGCGTTTCATAGCAGCTGCGTAAGTTGTATACAGCGGATCGTTTGCCTTTGCATCGATTTTTAGGTACGGGTCCTTCAGCTTCAGTTGCTGCGAACGGGCAGCAAAACCAGTGAAGAACAGCATTAGGTATATAAAAAGGACATATGAGCCTTGTTTTCGCATAATTTACTTTAATTTTTTGTCGGCACTGACAGTAATATTGTTATGTCGATCTATGAGACGCGCATAAAAACCGAATCCACCAAAGTTATTCTCAGCTTTAAACAATACTTTATTCCAACCCTTTTTCAAGTGAAGATTGACCCGATCTTGATCGGGGGCGGCAATTCGTACATCCAGGAAACGATAAACCTGTTTGTCATTTAAAAAGATCTTGGAGCCGTCATCGCTGCCTATTAGGAAAGGTACTATCTGTTCTTCCGGAGAATAAATATAGGTAAGCGCATATGCTATTATGAAGTTACTTGGACGGTAACGGCCGTTCAGATTCATATCATAACCTGCCTTTCCGGTAACCTTGGTCCAGCGGGCCATCTTTCCATTCGCCCCCCTATAAGTTGCATCCAAATCAATGTTCTTTTCTGGCGGATAGACCGTATCGAGTCCGTAACGAAGATCATCAGATTCGCGGGGATTCGGGAAAGGACCAATCAGGTACCACTCGGGAATATAATGGCGGATTGGGGAAAGTTTTATGGCATCGATTCCGACCTTATACCCTTTTGAATTACCGTTCTTACCATCTATGGTAAATGAAAACGTCAGGTTTTGGTCGTCATCGGTCTGAACATGCTTAAGCTGGATTTTTTTCTTTGGCAGAATCCTTTGAGCATAACCATCAAAACTGTTCCGGCCGCCTTTTGCACTTATGTCTAGCGTGCCATAACCGGGACCCCCAGTTAGATACAGGTCTGCATCATAGGCTTCATCCAAGAGATCTGGAATAGTCAGGGCAAATCGTTTTCCCTTTACGCCATTTATCTCCAGTTGCTTATTGTTGCTCCAGTCGGCTCCGTATTCCGACATATCAACTACGGTATGGTCCACAGCACCAATAAACTGCAGAGTCTCCGCCTCCACAGCACCATTGGGAACGGGCCGTTGCAAAGGGAGGCGCAGGCCCGCTTTTATTATGGGCGGAAAGTGAGGATGCGGCTCGGTCTGATACCAATAGGCAGTGGTACTGTAGTCGGCTGATTCCTCATTAGCGTGCCCATGCTCGAAAGTAGCTTTAAATGATTTATCAAAAGGGATAGCATCCGGGATATGGAAACGATAAGCGGTTACTCTGCCCGTGCTGTCATCCTTAAGCACCAAGCCGTGATAAGGCGCTGAAAATTCTCCGTTTTTAAAGTACCAGCCGCTTGTAAAATAATCTTCCATGCCAGTACCGTGGATTGATGGCGTTTGCTCTCCATCCACATAAAACATCTCGTCTCCTTCCAAATAAACCAGGCTTCCGTTGTAGGGTTGTCCGCTAAAATTAGTACCAACATAATAGCCTCTACCCTTTGTATCTAGAGCTACGTAGTTACTGTTCGAACTCGTTCTGATGTTTCGCTTCCAGCGGGCATGAAAGTAAGGGGTATCATCGGGTAGTGATTTGTCCATCTTGTAGTAATCTACATGATAATAAAAGGCGTAAACCTCTTGTCTCGTTTGGTTGATTACCTCAATACGAGCTTTATTTTTAAATGGCATAGGGAAATAACAGTAATAACCGCCGCTGGACATTCCCACATATTTTGAAAAATTCTGTTTGTATTTGAATCCGCTCCCGAAGAAGTCGCCCACCGGGACTACTACCGAAGGTTCTTTTTCGTCGTCCCAGTACATTTTGATTAGGATACGTCGCAGAAAATATGGATCCCTGGAATCGATTGTCGCCCAGATCCGCGATATTACTCCCGGGCCGCTTGCCTTGAAGATTACCGCAGAGTCTCCCGCAGCTATGTTGATCCGGTCGTTATTTCCACCAGTCGTGTCATAACTGGACACCTGAATAAGTTTACCGTACTTCTGGTAATGGATATCGCCGGGAACAAAAGGTGCTGGAAGGCCATCCTCCGAACCGGAACAACCCACCATCGTAAATATTGTAAGTACGACTAACCAAGTAAATAATTTCATTATTTTATGATTTGTAACCTTTCCTTGCCAAAAAGGTGACTATCTATTTTCTTTGACATCAATTAACATACGATTGATAATTCCTGCCCAGATATAGGTCTTATGATAACCAGCCCATTGCTCGTCTGGACTATAAAATTCCCACATATTATGATTTTTCTTGAGCTGAGCAATCATATTTTTAGAAATTCTTTCCACCAACTCTTTGGCTTTTTTATCATAGCCGTATTTCTTAAGTCCTTCGACAATCATATAATCCCATTCAACCCAGACCGGTCCGTTCCAATATCCTTTGTCATTATAATATGGATCCGCTGCGGAAAGCGAAGGAACTCCGTATTTCCTCCAAAATTGATCTGGATCTGTGAGCTTTTCAAGCAAACGTTGAGCCTGTTTTTTACTGGCAATGCCGGCCCACAGAGGAAGAAAACCAATAATTTCATCACGCTTTAAATCGTTTTTTGATTTAAAGGTAAAATCGTTGTCTGTCTTATCAACATTATAATAAAAGCCATTTGAGCTATCCCACATGGTCTTATTGATGAGTCTGGATCGCCTGGTGTAATCCGCTTTCCAGTGTTCGGCTTCCTTTTTAAGCCCCAAAGCATCTGCCATTTTTTCCAAAGATTTAGCCTCTTTCACCAGCATTGAGTTGACATCCACCCCTTCGAAGTTGGCCGGCCAGCCTACTTGATCCCAAACCGCTACTGAAGCATCCCTAACCGACTCCAAGACTGCATGACCACCCCATTCACAAAGGCCATCCCCATCACTGTCTCTGTTGCTGACATAAAAATTGTAGAACTTCTTACTGGATGCATACATCTCTTTGAGGAATTTCTCATCACCAGTAATTTTATAGACTTCCCAATTATTCCAGCTATACCATGGGGCCGATGACGTTAGCTGACCATTATACCTAATTTTTTCATCCAGATAGGAACCCGTCCGGTAATTGATATATCCGTTATTGTACTGCCGTTCACTAAAAACTCGCTGGGAATTCATAGCACTTTGCGGGTCCAGATAGGCATAAGCCTGCATAGTGATACTCTCATGGAAGACCTGCCCCCCATGTCCCCATCCCCACGTCGGTTCTCTGGAGAATACGTAATAATTATAGCTGCTCTTACCCTCCGGCGGATAGAAAACTTGGCGCATCATATTCCAGGCACTCCAATAAAGAAGCTTTTCATCCCGGTTATCAAAATTCAAATCAGGGGCCTGTGTAAAAAGAGACTCATTATATTTTAGGTAGGATTTAAATGAATCCGTGGCTACCTGGTTCACCTGATGCTGCAATGATTTAATATCTTCATTGTCACTGACTGCCCTAATTAACCTAAAACAATAAGCCTGCTTGGGTTCCAGTATTAATTTCTTGGAAAAAGAAAGGACTTTCGCCCATCGTTTATTGCCAGAGGAAGAAGAGTATCCTTTCAGAAATGGTTGGAATTCATATTTACGGACCGTGGTAATCTCCCGCGAATGCATGCTCATCCGGCCACTATGCGGATCGACCGAAACGACAACATACCCGTATACCTTGTCACTGCTTAAAGAGTTATCCTTAAAAGAATTGTCTTTAATCTTTTCGGCAATTTTTTCGTAGTAAGGTTCACCATAAGTGCGGCGATACACATTATAAAAATGGTGAGATGAGTGCCCCTTCCATGTTAGTATAGCTTGCTGTCGTCGCGAACCGATTTGGATAGTTAATCCTTTCGGAACTTCTGGCAAGGCAACCGGTTGTAAGGTAATATCTCTTCTGTGGCTATGATCATTTCCGAAATCACTGATGCTAGCAGTATATCTACCAGAATTCGCATCGGTCTCACTATAATAGACCAACGTATAAGAATCAGACTTTTGAACTTTGCCCAAGTTCCCCAACTCGACTCTGAAAAAGCCTTCTCCATTAATACTGTTTTGGGCAGATCCCCAAATAGGAGACTGTTCGGTGAGAATACGGTCATCACTGTCATTCAGCCAGACCTGTAGTCTCGCTTTGGGAGGCTGTTCATGATACCTTTCCCCATCACGGGTTAAAGCTCTTCCAGTTACTTGTAATTGTGCCTTTCTGTTAAGAGATACCTTTGACGGAGGCAGGAAAGCCTCCCCTTTGAAACTGTTAAAAATCCCGGATTTGGTGGGATCATCTGTCATGGCAAATGCGTCATAGACTGTATCTGCATGAGGCAAATCATGATTGCGGGTCCATCCATCCGGATATTCATGATGAGAAAAATAAAAACTTTTTCCATCCCTCGATAATTTGGGTCGATCAAAGACACCTCTTTGCCCATGTATAAATGGATATACTTGAATGGGTTGAGTTTTATTTTCTTCATTAAGTAATGTAACATCCATCACAGCTGTGTGGGAACTTTGTACCAAAAAAGAAACATTTACCCGAACATTCTTAAACGGATAATAGTGATATCGAACCATATCGGGATAGGATGCGGTGATGACCGGAGAACGATACATCTCTGACAAGTTATACACGGTTTTGTTGCCTTTAGCAAAAACGAGGCCCATCTCCCCACCTGTGTCGGTGGTGAAATTAATTCCCTGATTCTTTGTATAGTAGTTGAAATGATATCCTTCATCGAGTGTAAAATCAGATCGCTCTTTTGCAGCCGTATATGTTGTATAAAGGGGATCATCTATACCTACATGCAGCCTTGAAAGCGGGGGATTCTCGTGTTGAATATGTTGGCATGCAGTAACCAATACCATGCACACCAACATACTAACTATATATTTAATGGTTCTCATTCAGATGTATATTTCGGTTACTTATAGAGCTTACTGAATTATCACGTCAAAATAAGTGACCCCATCTGTAAGCAAAATGTAGGGAGTCTTTCCGGATCCTTCCTTCCCGCCTTTTGAAGCTCGGATATAAAAATTGCCAGGATCTTGAAGAACTTCTTCATTAGCAGTTACCTTTCCATTATCATCTGTATTACCATTCATGATGGGATCAGTCTGATTATTGAAGTCCTCTTCAGTGCGATAAATCAAGACCTCAGCACCTTCTACTGCAACTCTATTACTATCTCTTACGAATACATCAAGTTCCGGCGAAGCAGTACTTATGATATCCTTTTGAAAACTGCGGTCACATCCAATAAATGTGACACAGAAAATGAAAGCCAGTGAGAGTAATTTGATCTGTTTCATAGTAGTAAATTGTTTAATTAATTCATCAAGCATAATTAACCTCCAAAGGTATAAATCTCATAGTTATGCAGTCCCAATTCTTTAGCTGGTACGGGTAGTTGCTTAGCGGATCCTTCCATTAAATCGTTGTTACGCCTACGGTCGTACCAGCCGAGTAAAGGATACGTCCACCCTAACTCTATATACCGCTCATAAAAAACTGCATTTAACAGTTCCTGTTTAGATTCGGTACCCGTTAATGCTTGTAGTCCACCCCGATCAACCCTGGTTTTGTTGATTAAGTCTGCGGCGTAGCCACTCGGCCCGGTGGTACGTACTATAGCTTCTGCCTCATAAAGATCATTCTCTGCCTCTAGATAGAAATATAGATTACCGATTCCATTCTTTCCAAAAGTATCATAGAACCGGCTATACTTGTAGTTGCTTAATATCTGATAACCACGACTTTGTGGATTCCAGTTGGGATGGGCCCCAGCATACTCCATATCAGTTTGCAGCCGGAGATCTGGACAGTTTTGAATTTCCGGCAATGTCTTTTTCCCATCAGGCCATGGATAGGTTGCACCCGGGTCATCCGGACACATCATGTGGAGCAAACGCTGATTAACACGTACCCAGTCCCAGGCTGAGAGATTGATTAAATTATAAGGGTCTCGGGAAATAGCTAATCCGGTCCAACCGTTCTTGCCGTACACACTAAAATCTTCCTGTATGCCATTCTTAGCATATTCAAGTACGCGGTTCCAGTCAAGGGATGCCGTCTCCGATTCATTACGGGCGGATTCAGCTAAGATCCTGGCTGCATTTGAATTGATAAAACGAGCAAGAGATGTATTGTCAAATTTAACATTTGGCATCATCTCATTAGGGTCCGAGAAAGTGTTGGTATTACAAATTTCAATAGCTTTGTCCATCCGATTCAAGGCAAAGTCAATTAACTCCTTATAAGGAGTAAACTCATAATCAAAAGTGTTTATATCCGTATCCTCAGTTATCAGAAAGGCTTTGTCATAAACGAGCCCCAGATGGCCAATAAACAACCCCTGCAGAAAATATGCATGAGCAAGTACTTCTTGGGTATAATCAGTATCACCGATAATTACTTTTTCTCCATTCTGAGAAATCTGCCTTATGATATTATTTACTGTAGTCAACCCAGAATAATAGGAATACCAAACCCCATAAACCGGATTGAGTACGATATCGTCAGCATTTTCATTTATTACAGGCTGACGGGGAATTTTGTAGTAATCCCCCATCCCCCATGATCCATAACCTGAAGTAATAATTTCAGCCATCGCCGAAAGCGCAAAGTTGGGATTGGGTCCCATGCCCTCATTCCACCAGGTATTATAAGCGCCTGATAGTAAACTTGGGTATTCCTGGGAATCGGCAAAGACCTGATCCAAATTTGGAGAGTTGTCATTTTGCACATCCATACCCTGGAACAAATCACAGGCAGAGAAAAGGAGTAATATGGTAAAGATTATAGGTATTGATTTTATAAGTCTATTCATGATAATATCCCGTTGTGATTAACACTCTAAAATTTAATTCCAATAGCAGCACTGACTGTACGATAGGTCGGGTAACTGGACAAGTCGAATTTGAGTACATTTGAATTGACGCCTGATTCAGAATGCCCCATTTCTGGATCGAATCCACTGTATTTGGTCAATGTCAGCAAATTTCTACCCGTTACCGATACTTTTAAATTTTTAATTCCGGCTTTTGCTAGTATTGAGCCTGAAAACCGGTAACCTAACGAAACTTCTCGGAGCTTTAAGTAGCTTCCATCCTCCACAAAATGACTATTATTCCAGCTGGTTAATTCATTATAATATCTTGCGGATTTTCTATGGTTATAGGATTTATCTGCCTGGTCCAATTCGCCTCCTACATTATGTACCATCATATATCGGCGCATATGGTTGTAAACATCCCCCCCTTGTTTCCAGCTCCAAAGCATGTAGAAGCTTGCATTCTTATAGTGCAGAGTGGAACCAAAATTCATGTTAAAATCAGGATTCACATCCCCTATTTTCATATTGATGGGATTACCTAGATCATCAGTAATTTTGATGGGCACCTCATCAGTGGTACCAATTGTTGATCGTTTTACTACGTAACCTTCATTATTAACTACAAAATAATCGTTAATCGATTGTCCCTCTGGTACTTGGTTGGCTACTTGATCAAGACTAGTGGCCCATTTATGTCCATAGAGTGTACCAAAAGTAGAACCTTCTGCAATTTGAAAAATCCCCCCGGATACAATCGCATACCCACTACGATTAAGTGAAACTACTTTTTGTCTAGTTCTGTCCCAAGTAAGATTAATATTCCAGTCCAGATCTCTTTGTCTTATTATATTGGCCCCGAGATTGAATTCTAAAGTGTAAGATTCAAGCGTTCCTGCATTCTGCCACTGAGTAGCGAATCCACTAGAAGCTGAAACGGGAACATTTAGAATTTGATCGGTATTTATGGCCCTTGAATAGTTTGCTGTAACGTTAAATCGTTTAAGAAAATTAGCGTCAACGCCCACTTCCAGTTCCCTGGAGAAAGATGGTTTAAGATCTTCATTTCCGAGGGTTACGGGGTTAGCAACATTTCCGTTTGAAATACCAACTACTTCATAACGAGCCTCAAAAGGGGGACGAAGCCCTGCAATACCATACGAAGTGCGAATTTTCAATTCCTGAACATCTGGAATTTTGAAATCTTCTGTAACTCGATAAGCTCCTGAAATTCGATAGAACGTCTGCCACCGTTGATTAGCTCCAAAAAGAGAAACCCCGTCGCGTCGGACCAGCGCATCCAGTATATATTTACTTTTATAATCAATCTCGGTACTTGCCGTAATATTATTCGCAACAATAAGGCTTTTATAAGAACCAATATTGATATTTTCGGAAGCCTGCTCTAAGTTGGAAATGTCCATCCCCTTTACAGCCAGGTTTTGGCCCGAACCAG
>JASFMR010000064.1:0-21252 GCA_050117475.1 Balneolaceae bacterium
AGGTTTTTACGGGATCATCGCAGGAAGATACCACCCAGCAGCGAATTGTAAAGCGGAACAGCTTAACGGGATACTATCCCGATGATCCCATTGAAGTGACTTATGCAAAGCCCATTGAGGATCCGACAATCAGGGATTCTTTAAAAATTGTAGAAGGGACCGACCTAGTCAAGAAATGGCCTAATATAGAAATACGTCGTAATATCCTTCGCATACTACCCAAAGATAAATGGAAAGACGGCATTCAGTATGAGGTAAGGGTTTGGGATCCCATCATAAATGATTATCGTAAATTTCAACCCAGGATTTGGCATGAATCCAAAATGGGTATTATTCATGTTGTGCTGGAGGATTCTACGGCCCAGAACATAAGATTACGAGTAGAAAATGATGAATCCGGCATTATCCGTGATACTGTTTTTACAGGAGAGGTAGAAATTTCTAACTTACCTCCCTTGAATTACAAGGTTACTGCATATGAAGATCTAAATGTAAATAAAAGTTGGGATTATGGTAATATTTCTCCATTTGTGAAGCCCGAGCCTTATTTTATTCAATCTAATGTTCCGGTTAAGGAAGGATTGACCGGTGACCTTACAGTGATATTTCAAAATTAGCAGCAGTCTGGCGATTAATGAGGAAATCAATAAAAAAACTAACCCCATTGATAAGCATCATCTTCTTTGGGTTTGCTCTATGGTTTTTGAATTCAGAGCTGCACAAGTACCGTTTGGAAGAGGTCACGGCACGGCTTTCTGATATTCCCAACCTATATATCCTTTTTTCACTCTTATTGTCTTTTTTAAGTTATTTGGTACTAACCGGATACGATGCCTTGGGGGTCCGTTATATTGGCGAGGACCTTCCACCCGGAAAAATCATACGAGCGGGGTATGTAGGGTATGCATTTAGTCATAATATCGGTTTGGCACTCATTACAGGTGGTTCAATCAGGTACCGGATTTATTCCGCTTGGGGATTTTCAGGACTGCAAGTTACTCAAATTGTGGGGTTTAGTGCTTTTACCTTGTGGATAGGCTTTTGCGCAGTAGGAGGGCTTTCCCTGTTATTTGCAACACCGAATTTACCCAGTAACGTAGCAGTGCCCTTCATTTCGCTGCGTGTGCTGGGTATCATTCTTTTGGTGATGGTCATAGGATATATTTGGGCCAGCTCACGGTTCAGGAAAGAAATCTCTTTTAAGAATTGGTCCTTCACTTTTCCAAGCCTGAAACTATCAATTAAACAGGTCCTTATTGCATCGGTGGATTGGGTACTGGCTGCATCTGTTTTATATGTTTTGTTGCCGGCTGTAACCATTAATTTTTTCAGTTTCCTTGGCGTATTTCTTATTGCGCAGATCATAGGTCTTTTCAGCCAGGTGCCCGGTGGCCTCGGGGTCTTCGAGTCTGTAATGCTGCTTTATTTGTCGAATTTTATGCCCGGCTCCGAAGTATTAGGTATCCTGGTCGTATATAGGATTATTTATTACATATTACCGCTTCTTGGTGCCCTGATAGTGTTGGGTTACCAAGAATACAAGGTTAACCGCGAGAAGGTGAAGGAAATCAGTGAAAAAGCCGCAGATTGGGTACCGCGTGTGGTACCCCAAGTGATGAGTTTTTCGGTATTTCTGGGAGGAGCTATATTGCTTTTTTCGGGTGCTTTGCCCTCAGAAGTGCCTCGTATGCAGTGGCTTCAGCATTTTATCCCCCTTCCAGTGATAGAGATGTCGCATTTCTTTGCAAGCCTGGTCGGAACGGCATTGTTGATTTTAGCGAGTGGCCTCCAGCGGCGTATCGATGGAGCTTATCATTTAACGATCGGTATGTTGATATTCGGCATTGCATTCTCTCTTCTTAAGGGTGCGGATTATGAAGAGGCGGTTATTCTTGCTGTCATGCTTGCTGCCTTAATACCGTGTCGCAAAGAATTTCATCGCAAGGCTTCGCTTCTTGCTCAACAATTTTCGCCCGGGTGGTATACATTAATTTTGATGGTGCTTGCCAGTTCAGTCTGGCTGGGGTTGTTTTCCTACCATAATGTGGAGTATCAAAATAAACTATGGTGGGAGTTTACCATTACGGGAGATGCTCCCCGTTATTTAAGGGCTACGGTAGCCGCAATGGGATTTGCCGTCATAATTGGGCTCATTAAATTGTTGCGACCGAAAAGAAAAGAACCAATGGGCCCCGAGGAAGAAGAAATAAGTCACGCAAAAAGGATTCTGAACTCTTCCCCCGAAGCCCTGTCAAATCTAGTCTTGCTTCGTGATAAGGAACTACTACTGAATGAAACCCATAATTCATTTATCATGTATGTGGATGAAGGAAAGAGCCGTATCTCATTGGGAGACCCGGTTGGGCCAAAGCGGGAAGCCGAAGAAATGATTTGGGGCTTTTATGACCGATGCTCTGATCAGGACAAATGGCCGGTTTTCTATCATGTAGGTAATGATTACCTGGAATATTATGTAGATCTTGGACTTACCTTGTTCAAGATGGGGGAAGAAGCCAGGGTGCCCCTGGCCGATTTCGATATCCGGGAAAATTTGGAAGAAGGGGTCCTTTCACACTATAGGGAGCTTGAAAATGCCGGTTATAGCTGGGAAATTCTGCCACAGGAATCGCTCAGAGAATATTTACCCGAATTGAAAGCTGTCTCAGAAGAGAGTATTCGCAATCAGAATAGAAAAGAGCGTGGCTTTTCGGTTGGATATTTCGATGAATGGTATTTGAGTAATTTTAGGATTGGGGTAGTTAAGAAAGAGGGACAGCTCCTTGCTTTTACTAATATCCTGCAAGGAGCCAATCGATATGAATTGGCAACCGACCTTCTTCGCTATCGGTCGGAGGCTCCTGAGCAAATCATTGATTTTATGTTGGTGAATGCTATGCTTTGGGGCAAAGAACAGCAGTACAAATGGTTTAATTTGGGTATGGCTCCCTTTTCGGGGATGGATGAAGATGACTTTTCACCGGGATGGAATAAGTTGGCTGATTTTATTTTCACCTACGGGGAAAATTTTTATGGATTTAGGACCGTGCGAGCTTATAAAAGCCAATTTAATCCGGTTTGGGAACCAAAATTTTTAGTCTGCCCGGGCGGCTGGGTTTTACCGCGCGTTCTTTCAAATATGACGAATGTAATATCAGGCGGTTTTTCTCACTTGGTAACTTGATATAATCAAAACTTTCCTTTTCAAAGGCAAGGGGTTAGCACCTGTTAAAGTGTGTCTCTTTACTGAAAAATTTGCCACAATTTCTTACATTGCAAGACTAAGAACTACCAATAGAAAGAAAAAAAATTGCTATGTCTGAAGATATCCTGACGTCTGATACTGCCGCTCAAGCCGTCTCAAAAAAAGAATCTGAAACGATGGATTCGGAGCGCCCTGATATGTATAAAGCAAAACACAAAATTCGGTTTGTTACGGCGGCAAGCCTTTTTGATGGCCATGATGCAAGTATCAATATAATGCGGCGAATCCTGCAAAGCAGCGGGGCGGAAGTTATTCACCTTGGACATAATCGATCTGTGCAGGAAATTGTCAATACGGCCATCCAGGAAGACGTCCAGGGCATAGCCGTGAGTTCCTATCAGGGCGGCCATATGGAATATTTCAAGTATATGGTCGACCTGCTTGAGGAGAGGGGCGCTTCTCATATCAAAGTCTTTGGTGGCGGTGGAGGTGTCATTGTTGAAGATGAAATTAAAGAATTGCATGATTATGGGGTTTGCAGAATCTTTTCCGTAGAAGACGGAAGTGAGATGGGACTGCAGGGCATGATTAACTTTATGATGGAGAAATGTGATTTTGATACAGCTGATTTGGAATCTATCGAATCACAGGATATCACAAAAAAGGATTACAAGGTAATTGCCCGATGTATCTCTGCTTTGGAAAATAGCCATGAAGAGATTATCTCCTATAAAAACGACAAGCTCAATGACGGGAATGGAAATGCCATTTCTGCAGTTAAAAATGGACACCCCATTCCTATTGTTGGGATTACAGGTACAGGAGGTGCAGGTAAAAGCTCTCTTACCGATGAGTTGGTCCGTCGTTTTTTGACTGAGTTTAAGGATCTAACCCTTGCCGTAATTTCTATTGATCCATCGAAAGTCCGTACCGGAGGTGCCTTGCTGGGAGACCGTATCCGAATGAACAGCCTGGATCCAGAACGAGTTTTCATGCGTAGCCTGGCTACCAGGGCCAGCAATCGTGCTACCAGTCTAGCGGTCAAAGGAGCAATTGAAATTTGTAAGACAGCCGGTTTCGATCTGGTTATAGTGGAAACCAGCGGTATCGGTCAAAGTGATACTGAAATCGTGAACATCTCTGATATCCCGATGTATGTGATGACCAGTGAATACGGGGCGGCGACCCAGCTGGAAAAAATTAACATGCTGGATTTGGCTGAACTCGTAGTCCTCAACAAGTTTGAGAAAAAAGGATCACTTGATGCGCTCAGGGATGTTCGGAAACAGATGAAGCGGAACAGGGGCGCCTGGGATTTAAAACCGGAAAAGATGCCTGTATATCCAACCATTGCAGCGCAATTCAACGATGAAGGGGTAAACCGCCTGTTTAAGGCACTAACGAATAAAATCAATGATCACTACGGGCTCAATTGGGAAACCAAGATTTATACCAATCCCGAACCTGCTGAGGACATTCAGGCTCAGGCCATTATCCCGGGAAAACGCCAGCGCTATTTGTCCGAAATATCGGAAACCGTACGTGATTATCATCGCTGGGCGGAAGGACAGGCAGATGTTGCCAGTAAACTTGATGAAGTCTCTGGGACTATACAGCAGCTAGAACGGTGGGCACCCGAAGATAAGGATGAGCTTAGGAATAAGCTTGTGAAAATGAGAAAGCACTGGCTTGGCAAACTTGATGCACGGTGCAAAAAGATTCTTGACGGTTGGAATCAATTATATGAAGAATATCGAAGTGATTATGTAGAGGTGAAGGTCCGGGATAAAACATTTAAAAATGAAATGTTCCGAACTTCACTTAGTGGCCTGGATATCCCCCGTGTAGCTCTGCCCAAAACCGAGCATAAAGGAGAGCAGTTAACATTTGCCCTTAAGGAGAACTTACCGGGATATTACCCCTATACTGCCGGTGTATTTAAGTTTAAGCGAGAAGGGGAAGATCCGACCCGTATGTTTGCCGGTGAAGGGACGCCAGAGCGAACGAACAAGCGTTTTCATTACTTGAGTGAGGGAATGCCAGCAGCTCGGCTTTCTACCGCTTTTGACTCTGTTACACTGTATGGTGAAGACCCTGATCACCGTCCGGATATTTATGGCAAGGTTGGCAATTCCGGTGTAAGTATCTGTACGCTTGATGATATGAAGAAGCTTTATTCGGGTTTTGAGTTAACTTCCCGAAAGACGTCGGTTTCTATGACCATAAACGGCCCGGCCCCGATGCTTTTGGCTATGTTTATGAATACGGCCATTGACCAAGAGGTAGAACGTTACCTCAAAAAGAATGGAAAGTGGGAAGAAGCCGGGAGAAAGATTAAAAAATATTTTAAAGAAAAAGGAGTAGATGTTCCTGAGTACAAAGGAGATTTACCTGCCACGAACGACCAATTTGGATTGGGATTACTCGGTATCACGGCTGATAAGCTGGTAGACCCTGAAACTTATGACAGATTAAAAGAAAAAGCGCTATCTGTTGTCCGGGGAACGGTCCAGGCGGATATCCTGAAAGAGGATCAGGCACAGAATACCTGTATTTTCTCAACCGAGTTTGCCCTAAAGATGATGGGTGATATCCAGCAATATTTTATTGAGCACAATGTACGCAACTATTATTCTGTTTCCATTTCCGGTTATCATATTGCGGAGGCAGGAGCGAATCCCATTACCCAGGCTGCCTTTACACTAGCAAATGGCTTTACCTATGTAGAATATTATTTATCCCGCGGCATGGATATTGACGAATTCGCTCATAACCTGTCTTTCTTTTTCAGTAATGGGTTGGACCCCGAATATGCCGTGATCGGCCGTGTAGCGCGGAGAATTTGGGCCATAGCGATGCGTGAGAAATTTGGTGCTAATGAACGGTCACAAAAACTAAAGTATCATATCCAGACAAGTGGCCGTTCCCTGCATGCCCAGGAAATCCAGTTCAATGACATCCGGACGACCCTTCAGGCTTTGATGGCCATATATGATAACTGCAACTCATTGCATACGAATGCATACGATGAGGCTATTACCACACCGACCGAGGAATCCGTACGGCGGGCGCTGGCGATTCAGCTCATCATAAACAAAGAACTCGGAACTGCTAAGAATGAAAACATAAACCAGGGTTCTTACTTTATTGAAGAATTGACTGATCTGGTTGAAGAGGCCATCTTGTCTGAATTTGATCGTATTACCGAAAGGGGAGGCGTACTTGGAGCAATGGAGAATATGTACCAACGCGGAAAAATTCAGGATGAAAGCCTGCATTATGAATCCCTGAAGCACAGCGGTGAGCTTCCAATCATAGGCGTAAATACCTTTGAACGCGAGGGGGACGAGGGCGGAGCCGAGGAGGACCGTACTATAGATTTGATCCGTTCAACTAAAGAAGAAAAGGAACAGCAGATCAAAAGCCTGGAAGCTTTCTGGAAACGCAACGAGGGAGAGGCCGAAAAGGCTATAGAGCGATTAAAAGAGGTTGCCAGAAATGGCGGAAACACATTTGAAGAGCTGATGGAGACGGTAAAAGTGGCTTCACTGGGACAAATATCCAAGGCCCTTTATGAAGTGGGCGGACAATATCGCCGGAATATGTAATAAGAAACTCGATTACTTTATCTTCAAATGGAAAAAGTTTGGATATTTTTAACCGTAATAATTTTTGGAGTCGCAAGTAAATCGACTGCTCAAATTACGGATTTTGAAGCGCATACCTTTAGCGACCGTGTTGGCAATAAGCTTGGGTACCGTTTGCTCAAGCCGGCAAAATACGACACAACGAAGTCTTATCCGCTGGTACTGTTTTTACACGGTGCGGGTGAACGGGGCGATGACAATTTTAGCCAGCTCAAGTGGGGGGTATTTCATTTTGCAAATCCCGTTATGCGTGAAAAATACCCGGCCTTTGTTGTTGCCCCACAGGTTCCGGAGAACGAATCGTGGTCGGGGTTTAGCTCGGACAGGGATACCGTTTCTTTTAACCACCTGTTGCAACCCGAGCCGACGCTGCCCATGGAACTGACCCATAAATTACTCCAAAAGCTTAAGGCAGAATATTCAGTTGATATTAACCGTATATATGTGACAGGATTATCGATGGGCGGTTTTGGGACGTTTGACATCATTGAAAGATATCCTCACGAGTTTGCGGCAGCCGTTCCAATAAGCGGAGGTGGCGACGTAGGGCGCGCTTTTCTTATCAAGGATATGCCCATCTGGGTCTTTCATGGTGCGCGTGATGAGATTGTGTCTCCCAAATACTCCCGTGCCATGGTATCAGCTTTACAAATAGCCGGCGGGAGCCCCGGGTTTACTGAGTACCCTGACAAAGGGCATATTGGAGCCTGGGTAGAGGCTTACAGCAATCCGAACCTATATAAATGGCTATTCAGCCAGATCAGGCAGTAGCTGGTGAAAGGCTGTTGTTTGAAACTAACCGGTTTTCCCCATCCTTAAGATGATTGTCTAACATTGAGCTCAACCGGTACGAGGCTAAGTATTGATTTAGGCTGATCGGGATTTGCAAGCATCTCTTTCATCTTCTGGATAGAAATTTTGCCCAGCAATTCATAATCGGTGTGTATAGAAGAAATAGTAGGCCGGTGACGCTTACACATTGGTAAATCATCAAAACCGACAATGGCAATATCCTCTGGAAAATTGTAGCCCTCCAACATGGCTTCCCTCATAAAGGCTTCGCACATATTGTCATTCGATGAAAAAATAGCCCGTGGTTTATTCTCAAGCTTTTGAAATTCCTGGAAAGCCTGAATGCCTGAATCAATAGAAAAATTGCCCTCGGTCTCCCAGATAAGTTCCATTTCAGGATCATTATTGATAAAATCCACGAAGCCATGAGCCCGTTGGCGTGAATACATTTTATCGGAGGGGCCGTGAATAATACCGCAAGTTTTGTAATTACGATCTTTAAAGTGTTTGGCAACCAGGTTACCGCCGCTATAATTGTCAAATCCCACAGTATCAAAAACTTGGCTATCCAACATTTCATTGGAAATCACAGGGAAATCTTCCGGAAGCAGTTTTTTTAATTCACAGTATTGTTCAGTGCTAAACCGCGGGGTATTAATGATAAGGCCGTTATAAGAATCCTTGTCTATCTTTTTAGCGATCTCTTCTATAGCGGGGACTTCATTTTCAAGGCTTGTGAGACTCAGCTTTACTCTTTCGTGTGATGCAGCATTATTAATACCATTAAAAAAGGATGCATAGAATTCCCCAATTTCTATCCCTGTGATAAGCATTACTTCTAATGTCTGGTTAGCCAGGGCAGCATTTATATTATTCTGAAGGGGATAGTTGAGCTTACGGGCACTTTTCAGGATCTCTTTCTTTGCTTTTGAACTCGTTTTGTCAAGCCCATTTAAAGCTCTTGAGATGGTAGAAATGGAATATCCCGTATCTTCTGCGATATCTTTTAATGTTACTTTCACCGAATAAATGTCTATTAGTTATTTATATAAATTTTAATATATATAAATATTATTAAAATAAAATACCTTTCAATCTTAATATTATTTGTCCGTTTAGTGATTTAGACTAATTTTTGGTGAAAATAAATATTGCAAGGCAAGGTTGCTTCGGGCAACACTCAAAAATTAGTTATTGCACAACTGCCAACATCCCCAAGAGTTTTTGCGCTTCCGCTACCTGGGGACTATCGGGATATTCGTCAACAATTTTTTGGGCATACTCCTGGGCTTTTTGATTATTCCCGGCCTCATGTAATGCCACCGCTGCCTGCAGGTAGTTATAAGGAGTCGTAGAATCGTTTTCCTTCCATTGAGCTGCCTGTATATAGGCTTCGGCAGCTGTCGAATAATCACCCATATCGCTTAGGACTATTCCCTTAAATGAAAGAGGGGCAACCCCCATGATGCCTTCAGGAATTTCATACTCATTTATGTACTGCAGTGCCTTCTCGGTATTTCCAAGATTATATTCACTAACGGCTGAATAATAACGTGCTAAGTTAGCAGCTTCGGTTCTGGGATAATTGTTGATAATCTGTTGAAATCCAACTGTGAAATCCTCTTCAGAACCCTCGAGAGCCTTTTTGTAATCAGCATTAAGGTAATATTCGGTTGCCTGACCCATAAGCTGTTCCGCCTTATGTTCCTGGGAAGCCGAATAAAAATGATATCCCAGGCCACCGCCAATAAGCAATACTAATGCAATGGCCGTGCCTATTACCAGTTTTTTGTTATTATCATAAATGTTCTGGGCCCTGGAGAAGGTTTCCAGAAGTATATCGTGTTCTAATTCCTGTTTTACTCTTTTCTTACTCATGGTTCAGGATGGTTAATATTTGTTTTCAGAAGTTGGGAAAATATGATTGTTTATAGTGATAGTAAAATCTAACGTTCCGTTAACTTGCCTTTTGATAGTTCATAGACAATATCCGAACGACTTGCGATATCTTTTTCGTGTGTTATCAGCAATATACTGACGTCTTCCATTGTTCGAAGATCAAAAAGAAGGTTCAACAAAATGTCGGTATTTTTTTCGTCCAGGTTTCCGGTTGGTTCGTCGGCTAGGATGAGATCCGGATTATTCATCAGTGCCCTGGCCATCGCCACTCGCTGTTGCTCGCCTCCCGATAGCTGAGATGGACGATGTTCCGCACGTCCGGGAATGCCAAAGTTGTCCAATAGCTCGTAAGCCCGTTTTTGGGCTTGCTCAATAGGATCTCCATGGATTAGTGCGGGCATCATGATATTTTCGAGGGCTGTGAATTCAGGCAGCAAATGATGAAATTGGAAAACGAATCCAAGTTTTTGGTTGCGGAATTCAGCAAGGGTTTCCGACTTCATATCATAAATCGATTCGTTTTGCCACAGCACGTTGCCAGAATCCGGTCGGTCCAGTCCGCCCAAAATATGCAGCAGGGTACTTTTTCCGCATCCACTCGCACCAACTACAGTTACAATTGATCCTTTGTCTATAGCAATTGAGGTATTATCTAATACCGTCAGTGAACCGTTTCCCGAGTCACTTTTATAGCGTTTGGTTATGTTTTTTCCTTCCAGAATAGTCGACATTATTCTTGTTAATCTTCGATATTACTGGAATTAAATGACGGATAAATGATGGGTTCTATATGCTCACATTTCGCTGTTTCTTTATCTACCTTTGCCAGAACTGCACAAAGATGATTGTTACCGTTTGCAAGCCTATAGCGGTGGGGGGTACCCAGTATAAAACGTTTCATGGAAGTATTTTTATCCATGCCCAATACCGAATCAAACGAGCCGGTCATTCCAACATCACTTATATAGCCCGTACCCTTTGGAAAGATACGTGCATCGTTCGTGGGAACGTGGGTATGTGTTCCTACAAATACCGATATTTCACCGTCCAGATGCCAGGCCATAGCTAGTTTCTCGGCTGTTGCCTCGGCATGAAAATCCAGAAAGATAATATCAGTCTCTTCTTTCATCCGGTCGATGACCCAGTCGGCTGTGGTGAAGGGATCATCAATTGGCTGCATAAAAGTCCGCCCCTGCAGATTGAGCACTCCGATTTTGAGGCCGGTATCCGGGATATCGTAAACACCGAACCCATAACCGGGATTTCCCTTGGGGTAATTCATGGGGCGCAGGATGTTGCCATCCTCTTTCATATAATCAAACACTTTCCATTTGGCAAAAGAGTGATTGCCCCCCGTGATAACATGAACACCCAGATCATACAATCGTTTGATAATGGAACGGTTTATGCCTTTGCCTTCATGCGAATTTTCTCCGTTGGCTATGACGAAATCGGCTTCATGCTTTTTTATCAAACTGGGAAGAATGGTTTCTAAAAGACTGAGTCCGGGATCCCCGACGATATCTCCAACAAAAAGTATATTTAACAATTTTTTTGACATCCTTTAATTAATCCCAATGCTTCTGAATTGAAGCCCAAAGGTAAGGAAAATAACGCCTTTCTCAGAATTCGATTTTTTGATTCTAAGCTTTGATATCCTCAAGAAATTTTTCAAGGGATTTATTGACGTTTTGCATGACTTTGTCTTCTTGCTGGCTAAGCTCGCGGTTGCGTTTTCGTTCTTCAAAAAGTTCTTCGGATATACTGAGGGCCGCTAAAGTCATAATGGTCGTGTCGGGCTGTTTGTTGAGTTCCTTCTTGTATTGGCGAAACTTCTCATCGACATACTGGGCGATCCGCTTCATCGTTTCCTCTTCGGACTCTTCAACTTTAAGAGGATATTGTTTGCCAAGGATAGTTACTTTAATAGATTTCATTCGTTATCCTCCAGATGTTGATCTATCTTGGAAATTAATCCCAATACCTGGTGGCGCATGGAGAGACGTTCTGATTCAGAGATGGCCGAATAGATATCTGTTTGACCGTCCTGGATTTCTTCCAGCTTCGACCGCAGCTGGCTATTTTCTTTTTTCAATTCTCTGATTTGATCGTTGAGGGAATTGACCTCCTCACGGATCTGGTCGAGCAAATCGTGAAATTGCTGATGATATATACTTTCTTCTGATAGCACTATTCGAGTTAAGATCGAAGTTTAGCTGAATATTTCTTCTCAAGAACCTTAAGTACATTATCAATTATAGGTTCTACATCCTTGATAGTCAATGTTTTGTTTTTATCAATAAAAGAAAGTCGAAAAGCGATGCTCTTCTTATTTTTTCCCAGGGATTCCCCTTCAAAAACATCAAACACGTCCAAGTCCTTGAGTGATTGACCTGCAGAATCTGTGATCGTTTTTAATAAGGCGCCAGCTTTGACTGAGGAATCTACTGTTACGGCAAAATCGAATTCAAAAGAGGGGAATTTAGGTACCGGTTCGTACTTTTTGGCTGAAAGCTGTTGACGAATTTCATGGATCTTAGTAAGCGATAATTCTGCAACAAAAGCCGGCCATTTTATATCGTAGTGTTCAAGCATCTCTTTATTTATCTCATAAAGCTGTCCAATCTCTATTTCCTGAAACTTAAATGAGAGCGTGTTGTTCTTATCGGAATCGGAGACGACCGTCTCATGCACCCCCAACTGTTTCAGAAAACTCTGCAAAGGAGCTTTAAGGTCAAAAACATCAAAATATTCTGGATCGGTTTTCCAATGCTCAATTGTTTTGAAGCCGGCAAGGCCAAATAAGATATTGGTTTCTTCCCCGATTCCTTTGTGATAGGTGCCGGATTCTGCTTTTTCAAACACATTACCCACTTCAAAAAAACGGATCTGCTGTATTTTTCGATTGAAGTTGTAAGCTACCGACTTTAAAAATCCGTAAAGCAGGGAAGGGCGGAGGGTGGTCATATCTTTTGAAATCGGATTCAACGTATGAATCATTTCATCAAGATCGCCCAGGAGTTCGGCATCTTCTTCCGGCATGAGTGAGTTGGAATAGATTTCTCGAAACTGCATTCCCTTTGCGGTATCTTTCGCCTTGGTGAGCAGCTGCTCCCATTCCGTTATCGGTTCCGGCGAAGTAAATTTTCCGTGTTTGGGAGCTGGAATGTTATTGTAATCATAGAGTCTCCCAACTTCTTCAATGAGGTCTACTTCCCGCTCCAAATCGGGACGAAATGTCGGTATTCGATATTTGAGTATCTTATCATTCTTGTCCAATAGCTCAAATTCCAAACCGTCAAGGATTTTATTTATATCCTCAGTAGAGAAATCAATCCCCAATAACCGGTTTACATATGACTTACGGAGTGTTAGTACCTTTGCTTTGGTTTTTATGGGATGTACGTCCGTACAGGCCTCAACAAGTTCGCCCCTCGCGATTTCTGCAATAAGCTGTGCGGCGCGTTCGGCTGCTATACGTTGTAACTGTGGATCCACTCCACGTTCAAAGCGATAAGAGGCATCGCTTTGAAGCATTTGTTCTTTGGCAGTTTTGCGAATGCTTTCCGGATTGAAATACGCACTCTCGATAAGTACATTTCTTGTACTGTCGCTTACTTCAGAATCCACCCCGCCCATAACGCCGGCAATGGCCACCGGTTCTTCCGCATCACATATAAAGAGCGTGCCCGGCGAACATTTGCGTTTAACATGATCGAGTGTTTCAAATTCGATCTCTTGGTCAAAATCTCTGACGATAATCTGGTTGCCCTTGATCTTATCCGCATCGAAACCGTGAAGCGGCTGCCCCAGTTCATACATCACGTAATTAGTAATATCAACAACATTGTTGACCGGGCGTAAGCCTATGGCTTTAAGGCGATTCTGAAGCCACGTCGGAGAGTCCGTTATTGTGACACCTTTTACAAGCTTGCCAACATAGCGATTGCACTTCTCAGGAGAGGCAATCTCAATATCAATGATATCCAGAGGCTTGGATGCTCCAAAATCGATTTCATACGGTTTGCAGAGTTCCAGGTCAAGAGCCGCAGACAGATCACGGGCCACCCCGAGATGGCATGTTGCATCGGGACGATTGGGTGTCAGTTCAATATCAATAATAGAATCTTGATAGAAATCCATGGCTTCATACAGGGGGGTGCCGGCTTTCAGCTGTTCATCCAGCACCATGATTCCGGAGTGATCGTCCCCTAAACCGAGTTCGTCTTCTGCACAAATCATCCCTTTCGACTCTTCGCCGCGAAGCTTTGCCTCCCGAATGGTGAACAATTTACCATTTTCCATCTCTACGGGCAGGGTGGTACCAACGGTAGCAACCGGTACTTTTTGTCCTGCGGCTACATTGTCTGCGCCACAGACTATCTGAACCGTTTCATCTCCAATATTTACTTTACAGACTCTCAGCCGGTCGGCATTGGAGTGATCCTTTACTTCTAAAACTTCGCCGACGACTACTCCTTCAAGTTTATTTCCGAAAGGAACGACTTCTTCAACTTCCAGCCCGATCAGCGTTAGCTTTTCGGCAGTTTCTTCGGGAGATAACTCAAGGTTGATAAATTCTTTTAACCAGTTGTAGGAAATCTTCATTGTCAATAAAACTTTAAGAAAAAGATCTCATCCTCGCGGCTGAGATGACTAAATATGTTTAATCGAGAAAATTTTTAATTATGCAAATTGTTCCAGAAAACGTACATCGTTTTCATAGAAAATACGGATGTCATCAATTTCGTGGCGAAGCAGAGCAATGCGTTCAACGCCCATTCCCCAGGCAAACCCGGTGTACTCTTCAGGATCGATATCAACGGCTTTCAACACATTGGGATCAACCATGCCGGAACCTAAGATCTCCAGCCATTTCCCTTCTCCATTAGCTTCCCACCAGATGTCCATTTCAAGGCTGGGTTCGGTAAAAGGGAAAAAGCCCGGACGCAGTCGATATTTAACATCTGTTCCGAACATTAGCTTGGCAAAACTGATCAGCGTTTCTTTGAGCTCTGCAACACTTACATCCGTATCAATATAGAGGGCTTCCACTTGGTGAAACAGGAAATAGGATTTCGGAGAAACCGCTTCGTTCCGATAGACACGACCGGGCATGATAGCTCGAATGGGCGGGCTTTTTTCCTCCATCAACCGAATTTGAACCGGCGATGTGTGCGTGCGCAATACAAGGTCCTGGATTTTGGGATCGTCACTTTTCCGGATGAAAAAGGTATCTTGTTCATCTCTTGCCGGATGATTAGGCGGAAAGTTTAGAGCCGTAAAATTATGAAAATCATCCTCAATCTCAGGCCCGTCGGCAATGGCGAAGCCGAGCCGGTAAAAGATCTGTTTCATCTCATCAAGAGTTTGCGTAAGCGGATGAAAAGAGCCCGGGGAATAGGGTGGGGCGGGAAGCGTAATGTCATCGGTTGCTTTTTGGGTGAGAACCTCTTTTTGCTCCAGTCTTTTCTTGGCTCGTTCAAAGGTATCCTGGGCCAGGGTTTTAACCTCATTCATTGCCTTCCCGACTTCGGCCTTTTTTTCATTAGGCACCTTACTCATCCCGGAAAACATGGCCGGCACTTTTCCGTTCCGAGAGAGAAATTCCAGGCGAAACGCTTCCAGTCCTTCTTCGTTTTCTATTTTAACGTTATTAATCTCTTTTTTAAGCGCCTTTATGTCGTCGAGCATAAAACTTGTAAATTGTTGTTACCACGAAGAATAAAACAATACCAACAAATCCGTCAGGCATTCGCGTGGGTATTGCCGTTATCGAGTTGAAATCTATTTAATTAAAGCCTTCAATAAAAATAAAAACCGATCCTCACGAAAGTCGTGGGGACCGGTTTACGAAGACTTAAAATACTGTTAGCTGGTTGCTTCTTCTACAACAGTGGTAAAAGCCTCTGGATCACTAACGGCAAGATCAGCCAAGACCTTGCGATTGATTTCCATATTTTTCTTTTTCATGGCTCCCATCAGCCGAGAGTAAGTGGTACCATTTTGACGGGCAGCAGCGTTAATTCGGGTAATCCAGAGCTTTCTGAATTCACGTTTGCGAACTTTACGGTCGCGATACTGGTATAGCATCCCTTTTTCAACCGCATTTTTCGCAATGGTATAAACATTTTTTCGCTTGCCCCAGTAACCTTTCGCCTGATTTAAAATCTTGCGGCGACGGCGACGGGAAGCCACCTTATTTCTTGAACGTGGCATTTTGTCTAAAGTTAAGTGTTAGTATTAATTATTTTTATTTGTAAGGCAGCATGTGCTCGACATCCTTCTTCTGTGTCTTGTCAACCGTAGTGGCTTTGCCGAGTTTGCGCTTACGTTTGCTTCGTTTTTTAGTGAGGATATGGCGCTTGCCAGCTTTCTTGCGTTTAATCTTACCGGATCCGGTTTTTTTAAAACGCTTTTTGGCCCCACTATTTGACTTCATCTTTGGCATAATGAAACACCTGTATACATTTTTGAAAATTAAAGGCTGGAAAGATAAGAATTAATGTGTACACATTAAACCTAGAGACAAAAGATATTTAGACTTTCTCATTTAAAGGTAATTAATCTGACATTTTCCTTGAAAACAAACCCAGAAATAAATTCAGGGCTACAGGTCATGTTAAGCATCTGTAGTTAGTTAAAAGCCATTTCCTGGTTTCTTTCTATTGAAATGGATAATTCCCCACAGGCATTGCATATTGCCGGGGGGATTTATCAGAACACCGGTTGAACTAAGATTTGCCTTTTCCTTTGGGGGACAGCATCATAATCATACGCCGTCCTTCCATATTAGGCTTTGATTCAATTTCACTGACATCTTCCAACTGTTCAGCCAGATCTAAAAGCAATTCTTCGCCTCGTTCGGTATACAGCATGTCGCGACCGCGAAATTGAACGGTTGCTTTCACTTTATCTCCACCTTCGAGGAATTCACGGGCATGACGGGTTTTAAATTCAAGGTCATGGTCATCCGTGTTGGGCCGGAAGCGGAGTTCCTTAACCTGAACGGTATGTTGCTTCTTTTTTGCTTCCTTCTCTTGCTTTTTCTTCTTATACATGTATTTGCCAAAGTCGAGCACCTTACATACAGGCGGTCTTGCCTTGGGTGCTACTTCAACGAGATCCAACCCATAAGATTCTGCTATTTCAAGAGCCCGTTCTATTGGTACAATCTCGTGCCCCTCATCAGGTTTGATGATTCTGACTTTGGATGAACGAATTTCATCATTTACGTTCGGGCGGTCTTCGTTGCCCGTTGGACGTGGTCTTCTGCTTCTTCCGATAAGTAACCTCTTCTTTAAATTAAAATTAAAAAAAGTATTCTAATGTTCTGGTATTTCTTTATTGTCAATCTCTTTAATGAGATTAGAAATAAATTCAGAAAAATCAAAAGTCCCGATATCGCCTTCTTTGTGACGACGAACCGAAACCGTATCTTCCGATTTTTCCTTCTCACCTACAATTAACATGTATGGGATCTTGCTCGTTTCAGCATCCCGAATTTTTGCTCCTATTTGCTCACTACGCGTATCAACTTTTACCCTAACATTATGGTCCTTCAGCTCAGATGCACATTGGTAGGCATAATCATTGAAGTCGTCTGAAACAGGTATGATTTGGACTTGGGTAGGAGCCAACCACACCGGGAAATCCCCAGCAAAGTGCTCAATCAGAATGCTGACAAATCGTTCCATTGAACCAAAGGGAGCCCGATGAATGATGACGGGCCGGTGCTTTTCGTTATCTGAGCCGACATAAGTCAGATCAAAACGTTCAGGCATCACATAATCTACCTGAACGGTTCCCAGCTGCCATTTACGACCAATGGCATCGCGAATGATAAAGTCAACTTTCGGCCCATAAAAGCTTGCTTCTCCTTTGCCTATAAAATAATCCAGCCCCATTTCGTCGGCCACTTCTTTGATCTCCTGCTCAGCCTGGTCCCATATTTCCGGGTCTCCGGCATATTTGTCTTCTTCGTCTGGATCTCTGAAGGAGAGCCGCGTTTTAACGGGCATGTCAAATGTTTTAAAAACAAGCTGTGTCAACTCAATAGTATTTATAAGTTCATCTTTGAGTTGTTCATGGGTGCAATAAATGTGAGCGTCATCCTGCGTAAACCCACGGACGCGTGAAAGCCCGCTAAGCTCACCGGATTGTTCAAAACGGTATACTGAGCCAAATTCCGCGAGCCGCAATGGAAGATCACGATATGATCGCAGTTCCGAAGAATATATACGATGATGGTGTGGGCAATTCATCGGTTTGAGCATATAAAGCTCATCTTCAACCTCAATCGGTGCGAATTGTGAGTCTTTGTAATAAGGATAATGACCGGAAGTTTCATAAAGCTTAATGTTACCAATATGCGGTGTTATCACTTCTTGGTAACCACGCTTTAAGAGCTCCTCCTTTAAAAATTTCTCCAGCTCCCGGCGAAGGACAGTACCATTGGGCTTCCATACGGGCAATCCCTGGCCCACCATGGGGTCCATCATGTAAATGCCGAGTTCCTTTCCCAGTTTGCGATGGTCTCGTTTCTTCGCTTCTTCAACCCGGTGTATATACTCATTGAGCAGCTTTTGCTTTGGGAAAGAGATACCATAAATACGGGTCAATTGCTTGCTGTTTTCATCGCCCCGCCAGTATGCTCCGGCAAGGCTTGTCAATTTTACAGCTTTGATGAGCCCGGTATTTGGAATATGGGGGCCCCGGCATAAGTCGGTAAAATCTCCCTGCTTGTAAAACGTAATATTGCCATCTTTAAGATCTTTAATCAGGTCGATTTTATATTCATTGCCTTCTTTCTCATAATATTCAAGTGCATCTTTTTTAGTTATCGGAATGCGCTTGAACTCAGATTTTTGGCGGGCCTTCTCAATAAATTTGTTCTCAATTTCTTCCAAATCATTTTGGCCCACTGTCTGGTCACCAAAATCGATATCATAATAAAAACCATTTTCGATAGGTGGTCCTATGCCAAACTTGGCGTTCGGGTAGAGTTCTTGAACAGCTTCGGCTAAAACGTGGGCTGACGAATGCCAAAAAGTGTATTTCCCATCTTCACTGTCCCATGTATTAATAGTAATGGCACCAGAGTGTTCTATGGGACGCTCCAATTCCAAGATTTCATTGTCAAGAGTGATACTGAGTGCTTCTCTGGCAAGTCCCTTGGATATCGACTCTGCTACTTCACGTCCGGTGATACCTTTGGGATATTGTTTTTCGCTCCCGTCTGGGAAAATAATGGTAATTTGTTCGGCCATTCAGAATTTATAAGTGTGCTTAAAAATAAATTATGCTATAATCAAAGCCCCATAAGATAAAAAAATTAAAAAAGAGGCACAGCCTTATTTGGTATAAATCAGCTATTTGGGAAATAATTTTTTTTATAGGATTAGAATTATAGATTATACCAAATTGTAGATTGCAGATGGTTTTTTAGGGATAGTGAATTATAAATAAATCAGCAGATGAATAAGAACGGTCCTTCCTTTTTTAAGGAACAACCCATTTTTGTATTGGATCATGAGTCTCATGATATCATTGATGCCAATGATTGTGCGACTGAACGATACGGGTATACCCGCGAGGAGTTCTGCTCTATGAGTGTGAATGATTTGGGTGTAAAACGAAAACGTACCGATATCATCGATAATAAAAATGAGGATGGCAGCGCCGATAAAATATGGATACACAAATCTAAAGAGGGGGAAGAATTTTATGTCCAGTTTACCCACCATATTTTTAATTATAACGGCAAGCCGGCTAAATTGGCAGTTGCACATGATGTAGGCAGCCAGGTAGCAAATAAGGAAACCCGGAGGATTAAATTCCCGAAATTTGTTACGCATGAATCAAATTATCCTTTGGCAGAAATCGAATGGGATGCTGATTTTAATGTCGTGAACTGGTCTGAAAAGGCACAGGAATTATTTGGATGGCAAGAAGACGAAGTAGTTGGAAAAGAAGGTTTTTTTCGTCAACTGATTGCTGAAGATGAGCAACAGGCTGCTATTGAAAAAATTGATAAGGCTGTCCATAATCATGACATACATTATTCGACCGAAGGTGTCGTAAAGACAAAAAGCGGGGATTTGATAACCTGCAAGTGGTATAATTCGTTGATTTATGATGAGCACCATGATTTGCTGTCTATACATTCTCTGGTTACCGATATAACTGGGCGCAAACAATCGGAAAATCTATTTCGGGCCCTTTCGGAAGAATCGCTGGTAGGGGTGTATCTTATCCAGGACGGCATGTTTAAGTATGTTAATCCACGTTTCGCTGAGATTTTTGGCTACAGGCGTGAGGAAATTATAAATGTGCTTACTCCGGCAGACCTTACCCATCCCACCGACAGGGAAATGGTTGAAGAAAACCTAAGGCAGCGTATTGAGGGCGAAATAGGTTCAAAGGCATATGAATTTCGCTGTGTAACTAAAACCGGAATGTCGATTTATGTAAGTGTTTTTGGATCTGCCATTAATTATACCGGTAAGCCTGCGGTTATTGGTACGCTGTTGGACGTCACAGAGAACAAAGAAGTCATCCAAAAACACAAGGCGAGCGTCGAAAGCTTTCAAGACCTTTTTGATTCGATTAGTGATGCTATTTATATCCAGAATAAGCAAGGACAATTCATTGAGGTGAACCAGGGGGCTGTGGAGATGTTCGGCTATGACCAGGACTTTTTTATCGGTAAGTCTGCGGAAGCTTTGGCGGCCCCGGGAAAAGTGGATATTGCGGAAACTGAAGAATACATCCAGAAAGCTCTTGAGGGAAAACGACAAAGTTTTGAATGTTGGGGCAAACGTAAAAATGGTGAGGTTTTTCCGCTGGAGGTGGTGGCTAATCCGGGTACTTATTTTGGAGAAGAGGTAGCCATTACAATTGCTCGCGATATAAGCGAACGATACCAGGCCGAAGAGCAGCTCCGTGAAAATGAAGAAATGTTCCGGCAGCTATTTCAAAATTCCCCGATTCCCATTGCTTTCATGGATAATAGGCAGGAAATCAGGGCTGTGAACCAAGCTTTTAGCAAAACGTTCGGCTATGAGTCAGAAGAAATTCGCGGACTTGATATTGACAATTTAATTGTACCTGAAAATGAGAAAGAAATTGCATATAGCATTTCTGAAACTATTTTCAGCGGAAAAACAGCTTTTTATTCCGGAAAACGCCTGGCGAAGGATGGGGGTTTGGTTGATGTTCTTATTTATGGGGTGCCGGTTAACGTCAATAACAAAACAGTTGCCATATTTGGAATATATGTTGATATCACAAATCGCAAGCAGGCCGAGGAAAAGCTCAAAAAATCGTTAAAGGAAAAGGAGGTGCTACTTGCAGAAATACATCATCGTGTTAAGAATAACCTGGCGGTAATTACCGGACTGTTGGAGCTGCAGTCCTATAATACAAGTTCCGAAGAGGCAACGGATATCCTACAGGCAAGCCAGATGCGTGTTAATTCCATCGCTTTGATACACGAGAAGCTCTATCAAAATGAAAACCTGTCAGAGATTTCTTTTGATATATACCTGGAACAGCTTGCAGAGGTTATTTTGCAATCGATGGGATCGGATAAGACCAAAGTGAATATTGAAATTAATGCGGAACCCATTGAACTGACTATCAGCCAGGCTATACCCTGCGGGCTTATATTGAATGAACTCATAACCAATGCATATAAACATGCATTTCCAA